>NZ_JAUBQS010000119.1:0-6597 GCF_036701355.1 Microcoleus sp. Pol12B3 | reverse complement strand
CAATAAGTCTGTCGGATTCGATACACCTATTGTTTTTTGTTGGGAAGTTAAAGTCGAAGTAAACCCTTTCGCCATCGCTCGCACCTATGAATTACGCACTTGATTTACCTAAATACTTCATCTTATCATGTTTTAGGTTGAAATTAAGATGCGTTTACCCTGACTAAATAGCTAAGCGCCAATAAAAATTACTGTGTAACTGAGTCAGTTCGCGATCGCCTGGGGGGCTAGAAACCAGGTTTCTAGAAAAATCAAAGGTTTAGTAACGATAAATATATCAAGAAACCCGGTTTCTCAGCTCAGCGTGAACAAGTCATAAAACCTTAAAAATGTTATCAATGCAAGAGATTGCTTGCCTTGGCTCGCATTGACATACTTATGTATTATTACTGGTGTAGGGTACACAGTTCGCACCTTACTTAAACCGACAGTGTACCGTGTTCCTGCAGCTTTTACCTCTGATATTAAATATTATTAATATCCAGCAAATATCCCTTAAGATGTAATTATATAGTTAAAAACAGGAGTGAAAAGATGTTTGATAAATATAGAGTTAAGAGCATTAAAGGAGTAGTTCTAGTTATGGCAGGCATTAGTGCGATTCCCTACCCTTCGGGAACCCCTACGGGGAACGGGATAGCTTCGCTTCACGGCTTTTTGACAGCCTCAGCAGAAGCCGCTCCACTAAATCAACCGATTGGCAAAGTTCGGGCGATCGCACCCAACACTTTGGGCAATAATCAACCGCTGCAAATTGCTCAAGTTGAGGGATGTCCGAGAGCGGAAATGGTGCAATTTTTCGCAACGCCCAACTTTTCTATATACATTTGCAAAACCCAGGAAGGCGATATTTTTTACCGAGGCCTCAGTAAAATAAATGGCACCCAAATCAATGTAATGCAAGTAACTACAGGTGACGACGGAACTTATGAAGCGACTAACGGCAATATTATCTATTCGATTAACCCCCAACGCCTGCAAGTCCGCCAGAATGGTAAGGTAATCTTGACCGAAGCTGTCATCAAGTAACACTAACTGTTAGTTAATGATAAATTAACTAAATTTAGGGTGTATTTTATTTAAGTTAAAAATTCAAGAGCCTCAAAAACATATTGATTCCTAAATAATCAAAGAGAATCAGTGGTAATGCTTATAAAATTGACTAACTTTTGTTTAAATACCTCTGAATTAGGACGATCGCCACAATATCGTCCACCGGTCTCGGCGGCGTCCGCATTCCCTCGGGAATCAAGCGCGAAAGTCCCGTCGGAGGGTACATTTGCCAGTAGCGTTCCCTCGCTTCCAAACTGCTGTACCTCTCGTCAACCCGAACAATTTCGATCTCCGGCGACAAGCTCTGCGTCAGTTTTTGTTTCCAACTCTTAGAAGTCGTTTGATCTCCCATCACTAATAACTCAATGGGAAACTGTTCGCACAAAGATTGAATAGTAGATATCGCTGCTTCCGACAGCACAACTTGATGGTAGCAGACCTTCTTATCTCTACCCATTACAGCTATGCCGCATTTGTCTTTACCTGGATCGAAACCTAAAATCATAGCCAGTTACCTATTATTAATTACCAAATTTATTTTTTAATTTTTAAGTCTCCTGGGCCTGGTTTTTGTTCTCCGGTGCGGAAAACAACGGCTCCGTTTTCAAGAGCAACTAAATCTATTTTAAGCGGGCCGGCGATGTAAGTGACATCTGCGGCGATCGCCTGAACGTCCAGCGGTTTCTCGTACTGCTGCAATCGCTCGATAAAACCAGCCAAAGTTTCAACCTGATTGTCTGCCACTTGAACTCTACCGCCGACAACGCCGATCAGGCGAGCGCGAAATTGACAAGCTTCTATCAATTGCAGCAACTGCTGTCGCACCTGTTCGTCGGTTAAAGTCACCGGATCGATAGCAACCCCTGCAATGACATCTCCAGCGCGGAACACAACTCGATTGATTTCTGCTTCTGCAAATACCTTAATTACCTTTTCTTCCCGCAGGTAATTAGCGCCGGCGACAATCCGCACCACGTAGTCTTGACCGTCTTTAATTTGACTAATGAGTTGATCGATTTCTGCTTTAGTAATTTGAATAACCTGCTCCCTAACCTTTCTATTTTCCGGCTGCATGAGTCCGACGGTGGTTTTATTTGCTTCTTGCAAAAGCCGATCGATCGCGCGACTCGCCATACCGGGTTCGAGGATGCGAACGACGCCAGCAGCTAAAATTTGACCGCGCCTGATGGCAACTGTACCCTCGCGGATTGCCTGAAAATCGCGTTCCAAAACTTGCACTTGCTGCTGCAATAAAGTTTGTTGCTGTTCGAGTTGAGCTTGTTGCTGTGCCAAGGTTTCTAAAAGTGCTTCTCTCTCGGCAATTACTTTGTCGCGCTCGACAATAGTTCGATCGCGCTCTGCCAGATTTTGCGCCCGCTGGGCAATTTCCTTGTCCCGCTGGGCAATTAGTTCGTTGCGATCGACAATTTCCTTGTCCCGCTGGGCAATTTCTGCGTCTCGCTTGGCAATTTCTCGATCGCGCTGGGCAATTTGAGTTTTTACCTGCTCGATTAACTGTTGGCGTTCCTCTTGCAGTTGGGCGATTTCCGCTCCTAAAGTCGTTTTTTGAGCAGAAACTGTTTTCAATTGGTTCTCGGTGCGATCGAGCTGAGCTTGTGTAGTCGATCGGGCCGTTTCAACCAGTTTCAATTGTTCTTCGGTGCGGGATTTAGCCGCTTCCACACTGCTGAGCTGTTCTTCTGTCTCGGATTTAGCCGCTTCTACCTGACTTAACTGCTGTTCAGTTTTAGACTTGGCTGCTTGCACGCTGTTGAGCTGGGCCCGCAGCGAGTTTAATTTTGTTTGCGTCCGAGCTTGCTCGGCATTAGCGGCTTGGAGAGATTGATTAATTTGCTCTAAATTCGCTCTAGCTTGCGCTTGAGCGGCTCTGGCTTGAGCTAATTCAGTTTCCACTCGATTTTTTTCTTGAGTGGCCTGGTTGATTTCTCGGCGGGCGTTGTTGAGCCTTTTTTGAATCTCGTCTATTCTAAAAACTCCGGTTCGCAGCGGCTTGCTAGTAGCAAACAAAATGCCCAGAGTCAGTGCTGACAGGATGCTGCCAGCCATCACTGTCACAACAACAGCAGTATCGCGGGGGCGAAGTTTGAATAAGCTCAACCTTGCCTTGCCGACTTTCGTCCCAAGGCGATCGCTGACAGTGGCGATCACACCCCCTAACACTAAAATTACAAATACCAGGATGTATCCAGCAGTCATTCCGATTTTAGATTTTGGATTTTGGATTTTGGATTGAATCTAAAATCCAAAATCCAAAATCCCATACTTTCTCGGCATCAAGTGAATTGCTGGCTTAAGGCCACCGGGTTGTGGACTGTGATCTTTTTCTTGTGGATCGAGATCATGGTTTCTTGTCTGAGATCCCCGAGCAAACGAGTCACAGTTACCCGTGTCGAGCCGATCGCTTCGGCGATCGCCTGGTGGGACAGCTTCAAATCTATCGTAATCCCCTCTGTACCGGGCACGCCAAAATCCCGGCACAGAATCAGCAAAAAGCTGACGAGTCTCGAACCCATATCTCGGTGCGCCAGCGTTTCAATCATCATCTCGGTTTGCAAAATCCGAGACGACAGTCCCCGCAGCATCACCATCGAGAGTTCCGGGTCTTCCTTGAGCGCTTTCTCGACTTGTTCGATCGGCAGCGAGATCAATTCCACCGGCGTAAAGGCTACCGCGTGGTAAAACCTGTCCGATCGGTGTCCCGTAATCAGAGACAGCACCCCAAATACGCTATTTTCGCGTAGGAGGGCGACTGTAATTTCTTCCCCTGCTTCGTACACCCTGGAGAGCTTCACAGCACCTCTAATGAGAACGTAGACGCGCTCAGCCGGGTCTCCAGGGAAAAAAATTGTCTTGCCCCGTTCAAAGGTTTCCACAATGGGTGGAAACGCCCCGCCGCTGATTTGGCGGAACACGGCTGCTAGCGGTCTATCATGCGTCACGACTAGATCCTTTGTACTAATCAATACTTTATAACTTGCCGATTAACCTTTATTGAGTAAATATACAGCCCAACCTCCAATATCCAAGGATTCGGTTACTTCCATCTAATGTTAAGGTAAACACGCACTGTATGATTAAATCTAGCCCTTCTCTTAACTTTTTCAATTCCGCCCCCATGTAGCTCCACAGCAAAATTAATATCAATTGTGTCTCAATTGTGTCTCAATTGTGTCTGAATCAGTTAAAGCTGAATCAGTTGTGTCTAAACTGGCGGGGTTGTCGCAGAGAGCCAATGAGAACGGTGCTAGTTGCTTCTAGAAGAAATACAGATGATAGATTTGACCGGAAAAAATGCTCTTGTTACGGGCATTGCCAACAATCGCTCGATCGCGTGGGGTATCGCTCAGCAGCTCCACAAAGCTGGGGCCAACCTCGGCATAACTTTTTTGAAGGACGAGAAAGGCAAGCACGAGCGCAAAGTCGCTGAACTGGTGGAACCGCTCAATCCCAGTCTGTATTTGCCCTGCAATGTCCAAGACGAGAGCGAAATTGAGTCTACTTTTCAAACCATCGCCGAAAAATGGGGCAAGTTAGATGTCCTGATCCACTGTCTGGCTTTTGCCGGCAAGGACGAGTTGTCGGGAGATTTCACCAACACTTCGCGCCAAGGTTTCTCCAATGCTTTGGACATTAGCGCTTACTCGCTGGTACGGCTTTGTGCAGCAGCTAAACCGCTGATGGCCGAGGGTGGCAGTATTGTGACGCTGACTTATTTGGGCGGTGTCCGGGTAGTTCCTAATTATAATGTAATGGGAATTGCTAAAGCAGCTTTGGAAATGAATGTTCGCTATCTGGCAGCAGAACTGGGCCCGTTAAATATTCGGGTAAATGCGATTTCTTCGGGTCCAATTCGGACTCTGGCTTCGTCAGCAGTTGGCGGTATTCTGGACATGATCCACCACGTTGAGGAAGTGGCGCCGCTGCGGCGGACGGTGACTCAGCAGGAAGTAGGAAATGCTGCGGCTTTTCTGTGCAGCAATCTCGCTAGCGGGATTACGGGTCAAGTTTTGTATGTCGATGCTGGTTACGAAATCATGGGAATGTAATAGCTGGTAAACAGTTGACAGTTGACAGTTGACAGTTGACAGTTGACAGCGAAGTTTTTAGACAGTTAACTGTTGACAACAAGATGTGCAAACAGTCAACTGTCAATAACTGTCCGTTGTCCGCTACAAAAGTGTTAATCCCAAATTACTAATTAATTCTAATGAATGACCCATTGCAAATTATGGAGATAATCGATCGCCCTTCTGTACCTCCTGCAACTTCAGTTCAACCAGCTAGGGCCGCCTTGGTGAAACGCACGACACTGGAAACGGATGTCACTGCTAGCCTCAATCTCGACGGTGTAGGAACTTGCAAGGCGTCTACGGGGATTCCGTTTTTAGACCATATGTTGCACCAGATTGCTTCTCACGGATTGATCGATTTGGACGTGCAGGCGATCGGTGATTTGGAGATTGATGACCACCACACGAACGAAGATGTGGGAATTACCTTGGGCCAAGCGCTAGCAAAAGCTGTCGGGGATCGATCGGGCATTTCTCGCTTCGGACATTTCATCGCACCTTTGGATGAAGCTTTAATTGAAGTAGTGCTAGATTTTTCGGGACGGCCTCACTTAAGTTACAGCTTGGAAATTCCCAACCAGCGGATCGGCACTTACGATACTGAATTAGTGAGAGAGTTTTTTTCGGCGGTGGTGAACCACACTCAAATGACACTGCACATTCGACAGTTGCAGGGCGGAAATTCTCATCACATTGTAGAAGCGGCATTTAAGGCATTTGCGCGAGCTCTGCGGATGGCGGTAGAAATCGATCCGCGGCGCGCCAGTCGGATTCCGAGTTCTAAAGGGGTTTTGTAGTTTGGGGTTTGCAGTAGCGCTTCTGGGCTACTGCAAAGCTGTAAATCAAAATATATCTGCTATATAAGACATCTCCAAAATAGTAATATGCTGTGGTAAAAGAACATAAGAGACATTTTTTACACAGAAAAATGAGCGACCTCTTGAATTCTATTGAAGAGAATCATAAAGAAACACAGCGATTAATTGGTGTAGAATATGAACAGTTACAACAATTGCTCCAAAATGCCTAACGATTACATCCTGAAAAACAAGCTTGACTAGAATCCAAGCAAGTGAGAATAGACATATCCATGAACTTATTTTTTTGGTATAATTAAGGCAGCAAAGTAATCAGTTGAAGCCCACGAGTTGACTAATAAACTACCTCGAAAAAAAATCCTAAAGATCTAAGCGTTTAATTAATTGGGATTAATTACGAACAGTTACAGTAGTTAGTTAAACAGGCTGAAGTTTTTCACAGTCAAAAACAACAAGAGATTGAATCCAAAAAAGTCAGGCTTAACAAAAAATGCCGGCTGTAAAAATAAATTATCCATTGCCGACTAAATTATTTTAACTTTATACCAATTCACTCTGAACTGGAGTTTAGACTAACAAGGGAAAGAAAAGGGAGCCTGTGATTGGCACAGGCTCCCTAAAGGCAGAAAATTGAG
>NZ_JAUBQS010000118.1:0-6646 GCF_036701355.1 Microcoleus sp. Pol12B3 | reverse complement strand
GTTTCATCATGAGACTCCTCAAAAGATTGGGGTAGTGCTATTATCCTCTATCCTTTACATAAAAGCACTACCGATGATTTTGAGTTCTCCGCTAGCTGGATTGAAGACAATATTTGAAGGGTTAATGTCTTTGTGAATGATGTTGGCGCTGTGAATTTGTTGTAAACTTTCTATGGTTGCGATCGCAATTCGCAAGAATTCTGCAATACTAAATTTTTGCTGCTGCATCCAAATTTTCAAGGATTCGCCGCCAAAATCCTCCACAAACATCACCAGCGTGTTTTGATATGGCTGCAAATCATAGGCTTTTATACAGCCACTCAGATTCAGAGATTGTGTAATTTTATACTCTGTGCGATAGCGGGCGAGTTCTTGGGGCGTGGGATAATTTTCTTTGAGGATTTTGAGGACAACGGGGAGACTGTCGGGTTGTCGGAATGCTCGGTAAACCAGGGAGTTTGCGCTTTCGTAGATGAGCTCTGTGATTTCAACGCCCGGAAGAGTCAGCATATTCATACCGCTGTCAACTTTGCAGTAGAACATAGCATAAATTTGCTCCTCACACCAGAGGTGCGTGAGCCATCAGTGGATTTTAGATTTTAGATTTTAGATTTGACTCCACATCTGAGATTTTAGATTTTAGAAGCCAAGACAGGCTTCCAACCCAATACAGCTTGTTCGATAATGTCAGCGGCGCGCTTGACTCCGCAGGATCGCTCGATCGCCCCTTGCATCTCGATCGCCCTTTGTTTATACGACTCTTGGGTTAGGACTTTCACAATTGCCGATCGAACTTTAGCAACGACGCTGAACATTACATATAGCAGTTCGGTTGTCTTATTTTGAAGCAAGTCTCAATCCACGGGTTTGTTTTAGGCGATCGCTAGCAACGCACCCTACAAGCTAGGCGATCGCACTTGAAGAATTATTTGATGACTATTTTGAGAGATTCAGGACAAGCGATAGCCTTATCAGTGGCACTATCTTTCCTACAATTCATAATGAAAATCTCTCTACATTCTCCATTGGCAGCAGATGGAAAAGAAATTTCTTTTGATTTACCTGGATCTAAAGCAACTATGTCTTTACCCAAAAAGTGTCCCGACCTACCGCAGAAACTTACCCATTTATCAGCATCAAACCAGACTTTTTCACCACTTACATTGATAATTTGAAGTGTATCAGCCTGATAGTTATCCTTAGCACAACGATATTGTGCTCCGTTTTCCCGTGTTTTGCATTTAGTTGCTCCATCTGGCACAGGTGCAGCTAGCACAAAATTGAACATAGATGCAAAAGTCAGTCCCACACACGCTAGAGACGTAGATAAAAACCCTGATTTTTTCATTTTTATTGTTCCCTCAATAAATTATCTCTTCTATGTACAACTTTTATCCTATAAAGATACTCCAAAAAAACTCTCTTTAAGTTGAGTTTTAAATTAACCGAACGATCGGTTTGCAACTAATCTTATGTCGGATCGACAACCTGTACTTTTGTTCAGGTGTCGCCTTAAACTACTATCCAAAGCCTGCCACACGTATCGATACCTAGCCAAAAGTTCAGGTAATCTACTCAACTAAAGGTTAGTTCAAGCTAGCTAATTTTTTTAGGAGAAAAACTAAACTTTAAGCTAGCTACTTTAGCCGGAAAATTTCATAAACTAAATTTACGCAAACACCAGCACTAGCTTAGCTGGAAAAAACAAATAAGGAGTTACTTCCTTAACAATTAAGTCAGGAGCAAATCTCATGTCTTTTGAATTTGAAAGCGTGAATCATTTTTTTCAAAAAGTATCGCAAGATCCAGAACTCCAGCTACAGTTCCGATCGGTAACGGATCGGGAAAGCTTAGTGAATAAAGCGGTAGCCCTGGGCCAAGAAAAAAGCTACAGTTTCTCCTCAACAGAGGTTTCTGAGTGGCTGGAGTCGATGACTGCCCAGCATCAGAGTCAGTCAGATACTTCAGGCGAGTTGTCTGACAGTGAATTGGAAGCTGTTGCTGGCGCTGGACCTGTCGGGGGTGCTATAGGAGCAGCGGCAGGTGCTATAGGTGGATTTTTCAGCGCTATTTTCACAGGAAAATTCGATGAGATAGGCGAGAAAATGGTAGAAGGAGCTGTTGCTGGGGGTGTCGCCGGTCTCCTTACTCCTGGAGCATAGGTAATCTTTTGTTGAATCCAACACCGAAATCAAAAGGAGAAATCCAATGGACAGCACTAATCATTTTTCCCAACAAGTCGATCGAGATTCTGCCGTACAACAGCAACCGTCGCCAGCCAATTCTGTTGCTGAAGAATTGAACGATACGGAATTAGATGCGATCGCAGGCGGTAGGGGTTTTATGTTTCAAGATTGGCATAATATCCCCCGTTTCTCTCCGATAAATTATGAGGCAGTAGTGGGTAAAAAGGTTGGATAGCAGGCAACTTTGCTAGGAGTTGCTTCAATCGCTTTTGGAAGCAAATTTCACTAATTATGTCAGGAGAAAACATCTGATGGAAAGCAACAATCAATCTTTGCAAGAAGTACCGTCCGAGTCGTTCGCAATCGCAGCATCCGTAACAGACAACTCAACTAATCAAGAATTGGACGAATTGGAATTAGATGCGATCGCAGGCGGCTGTTCCGATGGGGCCGATCGAGAGCGGGCTGCCGGTATCCCTGTTATCACAACCAGCCAACAACTCCCATTTATACCGCGCTTGACAATCCCTATGAATGTGTTTGATTTTTTGAGTTCCTAACACAACTTAAAGGAGGAAACATCTGATGGAAACCAACAATCGATTTTCGCAAGAATTACCGTCCGAGTCATCCCAAATCGCAGCATCAGAATTGGAAAATTCAACCGATCGAGAATTGGATCAATTGGAATTAGATGCGATCGCGGGCGGCCGTTCCGATATGGCCGATCGAGCTCGGGCTGCGGGTATCCCTGTTATCACAGCCAGCGGTCCAAGGCCCAACATTTTTGGTCGTGGTCTGCCCATGCAATTAATTGAAGAAGCGTCGCGCGCATTTGGCAATCGGAACTGAGCGACTAATAATTGCCAAAAGCCACGCGCTCGATAAGGCTAAAATTTGCAAAGCAATCGCAGAGTATGCGATTGCTTTTCCGTCGAAAAATGACAACTATAGCAATCCCCATCTACAGAAAATATGAATGCTATGCAGCCCGTATACCTCATGCAGCAAGCCCCCGATCGCGGTAACACTACAATATTTAGCGTAGGCTTAGTTATCCTCTGCTTGCTATTGCTAATTTTGTTGTGGTTGCCTGATTTGCTAACAAAAAAATAACCATTTCACCAACGAACAATGTACGGGGTGTAACGGATAAAACTGAAATATTGCATCATTTTTAATAATGCTTTTATGAATGGGTAAGATGCCCGATCCACAAGAAATTTACTCTTTGTGGAAGGGGCATTTTGCCCGTTCTTGAAAATTGTTTTACCTTGAATCTCTACTTTATCTGCCTCGCCACTAATCGAGCAAATAATCCTCCCTGTTTTACCAATTCCTCAAACGAACCAAATTCTACCAAACGGCCTGCCTCAATTACATAAATGCGATCGGCATTGCGAATCGTACTCAGGCGGTGGGCGATGACAACTCGCGTCACATTCAACTTATCCAAACTCTCAGTAACGATCGCCTGCGTGCGGTTGTCCAAAGCACTCGTAGCTTCATCCATCAGGATAACCTTTGGTTTGACAACCATTGCGCGGGCAATTAACAATCTCTGCCGCTGTCCTCCCGAAAGATTCGTGCCGCCCTCGCTGACAACCGTGTGCATTCCCATCGGCATTTGTTCGATATCGGCTGCTAAACCGGCCATTTGCGCGGCTTCCCAAGCTTCCTCCTGCGTTACCATCGCCCCGCAAGTAATATTGTCAAACATCGAACCAGCATTAATTCTGCCGTTTTGCAGCACTACTCCTAACTGCCGCCGCACAGCTTGAACGTCGAGGCCTGCTAAATCTTGATTGTCGTAATAAACAGTGCCGCTTTGTGCTATTTCAAATCCCAATAAGAGCCGAAATAATGTTGATTTACCGCTCCCCGACGGCCCGACGATCGCGATAAATTCCCCCGGTTGAATATTGATGCTGACATCATCTAAAATTGGGGGCCCGTCATCGCGGTAGCGGAAAGTTGCGCGATCGATCGTAATTTGACCTTTCAAGCGGCCGGGATCGGCTTTTGTCGGGTCAGATTCCGGGATGCCCTGGACGATCGGTTTGGCTCGCTCCCACAGCGGTACAATTCCTAAAATATCCGTTAGGGTATTGCTCAAATCTGTGACGCCAGAAAGAAAGGTGCCGAAGGCGGAATTAAAAGCAAGAAAGGTTCCCATATTCAGTCCGCCACCTTCTGTTTGAGAAGTTTGCATAAACACAATTGCAAACCAAAACATCAAAATAGAACTGACTAACGGCAGCGCTTCGTTAAATACAGAAACGCTGTCGTCAATTCGTTTAATGCCAGTTCTTAGTTTAATTTGTTGGCTGTATTTTTTCGCCCAAGCTGCAAAGGCTCGCCCTTCGGCGGCCGCTACCCGCAGCTTTGATACTCCGTTAATCAGTTCTACTGTCAGCCCGTTAATGTCGCCTTCTCCTGTTTCCATTTTCCGCTCTTTTGGGATTAAGAGCAAGCTCGATGTGACTGTTACTATAACCGCGAGCAAAGTTAAACCAATTCCGACTACAGCCAGCGGCAGGCTGTAAACAAACATCAGCCCCAAATTCAGCAGGGAAAATATCGCGCTCAAAAGTGTCCGCTGCGTCGCGCCGCTGAGTTGGGCGCGAATTTGATTAACTGCTAATAAGCGAGTCAGCAAGTCGCCAGAAGAATAGCTGCGAAAAAATGCCAGTTTTAATCTCAGCAATCGATCCCAAACTGCCGGCTGAAGAGTGCCGCTGGCAGCATTTTCTATCCGCAGCGTCAGAATTGTTTGGGCGATGCTAAATACAGCCCGTCCGATCGCCGCAACTAACAATACCAGCCCTAACTGCCACAGTAACAAACGATCGCTGTCAGGAATAGCATCATTGACCAAAATCGAGGTAGCTTGCGGCGTCACCATCCCCAACAGCGTTCCCAATATCCCCAGCCCGAAAGCAGCGATCGTGTCTTTTTCGTAGCCCTTCGTCCCGAAGCGAAACAGTTCCGCAGCGTTGCGAACTAATAGCGGCAGGGGCCGATAAAACATTTGAGTTTCTGACGACAACTCTTGGGCTACTGCTTTAGTTACCCGTTTGCGAGTGCGATCGATCGGATCGAACAAAGTATAGCGAGATCCCTTACCGGGCAACAAAGCTACAGGTCGATTGTCGGACTTTGTATAAGCCAACAGCGGGCCGCAGTTCTGCCGCCACCAATCTCCAGCGAGGAGCACGCGGCGGGTGCGAAATTGGGACGATCGGGCGATCGCCTCCATCGGATCTTTAACTCGACCCAAATCTTCGGAACCCGCCGGCGGATTGACTGTTATACCTTGTGCCTTACCTACTGCCCCAGCAGCGATTAACAGCGGCGTTCCTTCCTCAGACAAAGCTGTTTTCCGGGGATGCAAAACCTCGGTTAAATCTCCCAAAGCTGTCTGAGTTACTTGGCGGTTTAGCTGTTCGCGTTCCTGAAAGCGCCGAAATTCCTCTGCTTTTTGCTGGCAAACCAGCAAGTTCAAGCAGCAGCAAAAATACTCGTGCAGCAAAGCTAAACTCGCGGGCAGCCAGTCGGCATTTTCCACCTCTGCTGTTGAGAAAATTTGCACCTCAACTTCCCCGGATGCCACCAGCAGCATATTCCCAGCCAAAGGAAACGCTGGGGAAGCGGAATTTAACTGCAATTCCCCGACACTCGCATCGCCGGACGAGACGCGCACCCAGACAACTGTTACCGGGGGCGATCGCAGCATTTGACCTTTTTGCAGCGATATCTGCTGCGACGCTGCTACAACCGCAGTTTCTGGGGCAACTTTGTCATCGGGGGCGTGAAGCGGATCTATGCCGTAGGGAATCGCCCGTTCTCCCAAACGCTGTATCCACCGTTCCACAAGCGATCGCATTTTGCTGTCACCAGCAGCAACTAAAGCGGCACAATCTGCGATCGCGATCGGTTCCAGTTCCGTTTCGGCGATCGCGATCGCCAGAAGTCCCCAGCCAGCTTTTAAATTTTCTCCCCCCCTTGTAGGGGCGGTGCCCCCGTGTCCGCCCTGGTTGGGGGGGGTAGCAGCGCCGAACAAAGCCTCGCCTGCACCGACGCCGAACAGATAATGGCGGTTGCCCGCAGGCTTCTCACTTTGTATCTGGGCTGCAAAGACTGCGATCGCGCCCGATCGAACAATCCATACCTGATGCGGGTCATTCAGCAGCAGCGGTTCATTTCCTTTAATTCGGTGCAGTTTCTTAACAGGATTTAGATCGAGCATAGTTAGTAATTTGCGATTAGTAATATCAAGTCGGGCAGGGGTTTAAAGCCTTGCCTCAAAGAAGACTGTGCGATCGAATCGATCGGGCTAATCCACAGATCCGCCGGGGATTTTAATCCCCGTCTCATAGCTAAAGTCGGTTAAAACTGAGATCTTGCACCATTCTCAATTAGCCATACGGCCAACCACTAACAGTGATGTCAAAACCCTG
>NZ_JAUBQS010000028.1:0-92949 GCF_036701355.1 Microcoleus sp. Pol12B3 | reverse complement strand
CCAGGCTTACTTGTTTATGGCAAGCAACCAGATATACCAAAATCTTTAGAGTCAGATATTCGGTGGCTTTTAGTTGTTGTTGTAGGTGGATTTGGTAAAATAAAGGAAACATATTTAACAGATGGGGCTTTTTTACAATCACGACCCCATCTTTTTTTACCACAAAACGTCCCAAAGCTCTACAGGGAATGCTTTCGACGCGGTTGTCACCCCGTCAGGGTTTTCCCCTCTGTTTGGGAGGTAAATTTTCCTCAGTTTGTTGTTGCTTGACCAGTTTTTGAACTAGACTTTTAGTAACGTCTAAGCGGGCAGCTACTTTTCTCGCTTGACATCTTCTCTGCCAAATGCGCTGTCACTATTTTTGAGCGGAGGTCTCAATAATAGGATTTCATGAGCTTTAGCTATCAGGTGCTTTTCACTTCATTGAATCTCATAAAATCGGCAAGTGCTGTATTTACTTTCCCCGATTTTAAATTTCTACTTTTAGATGAGGCTAAAAAATCTCTAACGGGATAAATGTTGTAATATCAATGCTGCAAAGTACGGTGGCGTATAGATAGCCTGCCCGCTATCTGTAGGGAAACGGCACTGCTGTTTCCCTACCCAGAACTAGCCCGATCGCTCGTCTAATTCCCTACACATAACTAAGCTAAAAACTGGAATTGAGAACCGTTAACTGCCAATGCAAACGGACTCGCTTGTTCAAATGCACCAGTAAGTTCAAAGCTGTTGGTATTTAAAACTATCCCGACAATCTGTCCGGTAATTATGTTCTCAATCACCATGTCGTTGATAATTCCGTCATTATCGTAAGCAATCAAATTGTTGTCTTCAAAGAAAAGGTCTAGTTCTGTTAAACCGTCCGTCAAACCGATGCGATCGCCCTCGTCAAAGTTAAAATCGGTAATGACATCTGCTCCATTTATACCAAATGCTTCATCGTTGCTTCTGAGCACGAATATATCACCACCGAGGCCTCCCGTGAGTACGTCAACTCCCCGATCGCCTGCTAAGAAATCGTCGCCTTCATTGCCTTCTAAATCGTCGTCTCCTTGCCCTCCCCGCAGGATATCGTTCCCGAACCCTCCGAAGATCAGGTCATTTCCGGCGTCGCCCCTAACTACGTCGTTGCCATCATTTCCATCCAGGCGATCGTCATCTTTCCCGCCGTAAATGATGTCATTTCCGCCGCCACCACCGATAATATCATTGCCATTATTTCCTAACAGACGTTCGTTGGAATCCGATGAACCTCCTATAGTATCGTTGCCATCAAGTCCCCAAACTCCCCAGGGAAAAGAGGACAAATTTCCATTCCCTACGTTAATCTCATCGGGTGTAGCGAATGCCAAAAGACGTGGCCCGCCGCCAGCAAATACAGGAAATCCCGCCACATTGCTGATAAGATTGTTAACCGTTAAAGCCATAACTATGTCCTTTAAAAAATCCTGTTAGCTGTATTATACATTTTAATTATTCCCTAGCCAAATAGCAAGGATGTTTGAATTTGGGTGGCAACTTTTATTTTCTCAATTAATGACCAGCAACCTGCTGGTCTATAGTCAATTACAATTACCAATACTTCGCCTACGCGAGCGTATAAGTTATCAATTCCCAATTCCCAATTCCCAATTACCAGGGCTGTGCTTCATTCAACCCAAACCTGCTATAGATCTCGCATCAGAGTCAAATAGCATTAGTTGCTGACACTATCCGCTACTGCGTACCGCTTATAATGGGTGTTACCCCCCAGGCGGTAAACACGTTAATATCACCTATAACGTCGAGACTGAGAGGTTGTTTGTGAATAAAAGTAAAAGTCCCTGGGCCCATCGTCCGAGAAAAAACCCAGTTTCCGAGACCCATACACAAACTTTACACACAGGATCTAAGCTCTTTACAAAGCCATAATCGCCGATCGCTGACATTTTTTGGCAAAATCCACTGCTTTCAGGTGTTTTACTCATGTCTACTCCTAAATCGTCTTCCCATCAAAACAACAACTCCGTAAAATCGCCAGCGACAGATATCGTCCCAACAAAGCAAGACAGTAACAATCTGCCCAGCGAACCAAGTATAGAACAGCTACTGGAAGCTTTGGCGGGTCAAGTACCCAGTCAATCTTCTGAAATTGAACCCTTGAAAACGTGGAAACAAGATTTACAGCGACTGTTTCAATTTCTCGGCGACCGCCGCGTTTTAATCGCAGTAATGCAACCGGGAACTTTTGCCCTGCGGTACGCTAACGCAGCATTTTGCCGCTTGGCCGGTTGGGAGGAAACGTCCTTGGCAACTCAATCTACCAACGGTTTGTTTGCAGAAACCGACATCACTCTGCTGCAACTGTTCGAGGATGGGGACGGCAAAACAGTAGAACAGTTGTACCACCGCCATCTTTTGCACTGGGTATTTAAGCAATATTATCAAATTGACATCGACGGTTTGCGGGTGCTAGAAGAACCTGTCACGGCGAGTGTAAAAAACCCCAAACACCGAGAACCCAGATTCATTGAATTTTGGCTGGGTTCGGAACAGTTAAAAATTACTCGAATTGACTCAAAAATAGATGAATTTGCGGATGTTTCTTTAAGATTAATGCCTGGTGCGGAACGGGAAGCTTGGCTGATGCAGCCGAATCAACTGGAAAATTTAGCCGATCGATTGCAGTTGGATAATTATCGCGTAGAAGGTTTGCTGCTGCTAGAAGGTTTTGATGTCACCGTACAGGAGCAAATTCGGCGGCTGACTCAGCTATTGATCGATCGAGATTCGATGCTGCGGCCAGACAAATTTGAGAAAATCGATCGGTGTTTGCGATCGCTCTTCAATGCTGACGGCACTTTGCTGCTGCGCCCCGACGGCGATCAGGTACAGCTATTAGTTGCAAAAGACGGCCAACATTTGCAGCCGATTCTTTATTCAATGCACTCCCTAGAAGCTTCTCACTTTTTGAAGGCCACAGCAGCAAATCAAGTTTGGAACGTGCCAGACTTGCGTAGGGAGTGCGAAACCGAGTGCGATCGAACTTTGCGGAGAATGGGAACTCGATCGATGCTGCTGGTGCCCCTGGTAGTCAAATCCGTCACCCGCGAGGGGTGCGGGCAGCGGATTTTGGGAGTCGTGGGGCTGTTGTGCGATCGGCCAAACCACTTCAACGGCATTGACGCTCAACACGCCCAAGAGCTCATTCCCGCCTTCATTGCAGCCCTGCGGCAAGCCATCCAGGAAAGGTTTACCCACATTCACAACATCCACCCCGCAGTTGAGTGGCGGTTCGCCCAAGAAGCAGAAAGGCGAAGTTGGGGACTACCTCCAGAAACAATCGTATTTGCTGATGTTCATCCGCTGTACGGAATTTCGGACATTCGCGGTTCTAGCGACGAAAGAAACCGAGCCATTCAAACAGATTTGCTGGAACAATTCCGCTTAGGTTTAGTCATAGTTGATGCCGTTTGCGAAACACAAACTACCCACCTCGGAGAGCAACTGCGGCTCGACTTGCTCGACTACATCCAGCATTTAAAACAAAAAGTAACAGTTGATATGGAGGTGCGAGCCGCCGAGTATTTAAACGAGCATTTAGAAGTATATTTTGACTATTTTGTGCAGTGCGGATCCAAGGTTCAGGAAGCCGTTGAAGCTTACCAAGCAGCCTGTGAAAATGAACATAACTGCGTTTACAGCGATCGCAATCGCTACGACCAAATGCTGAACTTAATCAGCACCAAACTCCAAGAAACTTGGGCCCGCTGGCAAGAAAAAATGCAGCAAATTTTGCCCCACTACTGCGACATCGAATGCACCGATGGCATGGATCACATGATTTATGTAGGAAAATCGATCGACCCCAAATTTAGCCAGTTTCACCTGCACAGTTTGCGGTACGAACAACTGCGAGCAATTTGCGACTGCGGTCGCACTGTTTTTCGCCTGCAAGCCGAGTCTCAAATTAACATGGAACTCGCACATTTAGTCTTAGTGCAGAATACCACGATCGACATTTTTCACAACGAAAATACCGAAAAAATGTTTGATGTCAAAGGCACTCGCGACATCCGCTACGAACTTGTCAAAAAGCGGATTGAAAAAGCCGTGGACAAAGATGCACAAGAGCGAATTACCCAGTCAGGGATGTTGACTGTTGTTTATTCCACCGAGGAGGAGTGGGAAGAATATCAGCAATACTTGCGGTACTTGTCTCGCGAAGGTTGGGTAGAGTCCAAAGTTCAGACGGGCATGGTAGAATCACAACAAGGAGTCAGCGGTTTAAAATTCGCCCGCGTGCGTATTTTGCCTGAACCGGAATCTATTTCTACTATTATTTGTGAAGTTACGGTAGTCAGCGATTGAGAACCCGTTTAATTGCCTGTTTGAGGCGCAGTGCGATCGCTCCCATCTCCTGCTGTTTGAGACCCAGTGCGATCGCTCCCATCCCCGGAAAAACGGTGGAACGAAAGCATTCGGGACTCAAACACAAGACCGAGATTACATTTAAGATGTTTGTTGACACCAACGAGCAAGCCCACATTTTCACTTAGTGTATATTTCGGGTGATTGGGACTTGCAAAATACACGCTCACAATCACACAAAATTAATATCAAGTAGTGTTAATCTAATAATTATTAGCTCCTGTAATTTCTAAATTAAGTGATGTTAACCTTATCCGAATACCAAATAAATTCTACTCTGCACGAAGGCGTCGAAACAATAGTCTATCGCGGACAAACACCGACAGAAGCTGCCCCAGCAATTCTGAAAGTCCTCAAAGCTGAATATCCCACCCTCGAAGCCATTACCAGGCTCAAACACGAATATCAAATCCGCCAAAATTTAGACAGCGAACAAATCGTCAAAGCCATCAGTCTTGAAACATTTGACCACGGATTAGGAATCGTTTTAGAAGACTTTGGTGGCGAATCCCTCGCAAAACTGCTGGAAAGAGAAACCTTGAGCCTGCAAGCAAATTTAAACATCGCCATCCAAATTGTCAAAGCCTTACAGTACCTGCATTTTCAGCACATTATTCACAAAGACATCAAACCCAGCAACATCATAATTAACTCGCAAACAAAACAAGTAAAACTCACAGACTTCGGTATTGCTACAACACTCAACAAAGAAAATCCGCAATTTAACAATCCCAACTCAGTCGAAGGCACATTAGCCTATATGTCACCCGAACAAACCGGGAGAATGAACCGAACCCTCGACTACCGGACAGATTTTTATTCCTTTGGTATCACATTCTATGAAATGCTGACAGGCAAATTGCCTTTCCCCAGCAACGACCCCTTAGAAATAGTTTACAGCCACATCGCAGTTCAACCAATATATCCCCATCAAATCAATTCAGAAATACCTGTAGCCATCTCAGAGATAGTGATGAAATTGATGGCAAAGAATGCTGAAGATAGATATCAAAGTGCTGCCGGATTGTTAGCAGACTTAGAAATTTGTTTGCATCAGTTAGAAACCACAGGACAAATTGCCGACTTTCTCCCCGGACGCTTAGATATTCTCAGCCAATTGTTAATACCCCAAAAATTGTACGGTCGGGAAAATCAGGTTAATGAATTGCTAGCAGCATTTGAACGTGTAAGAGGGGGCTTAGCTAACAATTTTTTAGGAAAACCAGCAACCTTAGACCAAAACCAGCCCCCGTCAGGAAGCAGCGAATTAATGCTAGTATCAGGCTACTCCGGTATCGGTAAATCAGCCGTAGTCAACGAAGTTAGCAAACCAATTACCAGATCCAAAGGTTACTTCATCAGCGGCAAATTTGACCAATTAAAACGCAACATTCCTTATGCCTCATTAATCCAAGCATTTAACTCCTTGCTGCGACAATTGCTAACAGAAACTTCACTTTCATTAGAAATATGGCGCACTAAAATTTTAACAGCAGTGGGAACAGACGGCAAAGTAATTGCCGACGTAATTCCCAAAGTTGAATTAATCATCGGCAAACAGCCAGAAGTCCCAGAACTCGCCCCTGTAGAATCCCAAAATCGCTTCAATCAGGTATTCAAAGAATTTATTCGTGTTTTCACCCAAAAAGAACACCCCCTAGTTATCTTTTTAGACGATTTGCAGTGGGCAGATTCAGCAACATTAAAGTTGATGCAAATACTGATAACTGACCCAGATCAAGAATATTTGTTGCTAATCGGTGCCTATCGAGACAATGAAGTTAGTCCGAGCCACCCCTTAATTCAGACTGTAGAAGAAATTGAAAAAACTGGTACAATAGTCAACAATATCGTGTTGCAGCCGCTGGATTTAGCCAATGTGACAGAATTAGTCACTGAAACACTTAACAGTTGCACAGAAAAAGTAACAAATTTAGCCGAGTTAATCGGGAATAAAACGGGTGGCAATCCTTTTTTCTTGACCCAATTACTTCAAGCACTTTATCAAGACTCTCTTTTAAAGTTTGAATTTAATCAAATTACAAATGAGGGAAGTCAAAGTGGCTGGTATTGGAGTATCAATGAAATCCAAGCCATTGGAATCACCGATAAAAGTGTAGTGGAACTGGTAGCTTCTCGCATTGAAAAGCTGCCCGCACCCACGCAAGAAGTGTTGAAGCTAGCAGCTTGCGTGGGAGATAAATTTGCTCTAGATGTGCTGTCACTTGTCAGCGAAGAGTCAGCTAATACTACAGCTACTGAACTTTATTCAGCTTTGCAAGCCGGGTTAATTCTGCCCTTGAACGATGCCTATCGTATTCCTTTAGTTTTCGATCGAGCCGAATCAATCAATCTCAATTTAGATACTTCGCGCGTTAGTTACAAATTTTTGCACGATCGCGTTCAGCAAGCCGCCTATTCGCTAATTCCCGAAGATCAAAAGCAATCCACCCATTTAAAAATCGGTCAATTACTGTTAAAAAATACTCTACCAGACAAGCTAGAAGAAAACATCTTTGATATCGTCAATCAATTGAATGTCGGAATTGACACGATTAGCCAACAGTCAGAAAAAACTCAGTTGGCACAATTAAATTTAACTGCTGGACGCAAGGCAAAAGCGGCGACTGCTTATGAAGCTGCCGTTAGGTATTTGCGGGTTGCTATGGAGTTATTGCCTGCGGATTGTTGGCAAAGTCACTATGAATTAACGTTAGCAATTTACGAGTCAACGGCAGAAGCTGAATACTTAAACATTAACTATGAAAAATCAAAAAAATTGGTTGATATCGTAATCAATAAATCTAATAATTTACTGGAAAAAGTGAATGTTTATGAACTTCAAATCCAGTCTTATAATGCTCAGAATAGACCGTTAGAAGCTCTCAATACAGGACTGGAAGTCCTGAAACTGTTAGGCATTTCTTTTCCTCAAAATCCCAAGGCGCTAAATATTGTGGCGGGACTGATTAATACAAAACTGAGCTTGGGATTAAAACGAATTGAGGATTTAGCTAACTTGCCCGAAATGACAGATCCCGACAAAAAAGCAGCCATGGGAATTTTATCAAGGATTCTCAGCAGTGCTATTCAGGCTAAACCCCTACTGGTACCGCTGCTTACCTTTAGGATGGTCAAGCTGTGCATTAAATATGGCAATTCGCCTTATGCAAGTATTGCCTACGTTTATTATGGCGTAATTCTGTGCAGACTAGGGGACATTAGTTTGGCATACCAATTCGGCCAACTGGCAATTAGGCTGTTAGGCAAATTTCCATCCCGTTCAATCAAAAGTAGAGTTTATGCAGTCTTTGGTTCTTTTATTCAACAATGGAAAACCGATCTCAAGTCAGGATTAGGCGATATTAAGGAAGGTTTTCAAACCGGGATGGAAACTGGAGAGTTAGAATATGCTGCTTATTCTATTAATATATATTGTACTTATAAACTGTCGATGGGAGAGCGTCTCGATCTGGTTGAACAGGAGACTGATAAGTATGTGAAATTAATGCAGCAATCTCAACTAGAAATGGCTGTACAGTATATAAGTGTAGAGAGACAGACAGCCCTCAATTTGTGTAGCACAACTGTCGAACCATGTAATTTAGTTGGGGAGAGCTTTAATGAATTCAAAACCCTCCCAATTTTAATAGAAGCTAAAAGCTTTATGGTAGTTTGTTTGGTCTACAATGCCAAAACTATGCTTAATTTTCTCTTCCGAAACTACGCGGAAGCCTGGGAAAATACAAGCTTATTTGAGAAATACGCAGAAGCCGCATCCGGACTTTATGTAGTTGCCGTGAATAATTTTTACTTTTCTCTCAGTCTCCTCGCTTTGTATCCAGCAACTCGCAAAGGGGAACAAAAACAATATCTGAAAAAAGTGCTGCACAACCAAAAGAAGATGAAAAAATGGGCAGTTCATGCTCCGATGAATTATCAACACAAATACGACTTGGTAGCAGCCGAGAAAGCGCGAGTGTTGGGGAAAAATATCGAAGCAATGGAATTGTACGATCGCGCAATTGATGGAGCTGCCAAAAATAGTTATATTCAAGAGGAAGCATTAGCCTATGAATTAGCAGGAGAATTTTATCAAGCTTTGGGTAAAGAGATAGTTTCTCAAGCATATCTGACTAAAGCCTATTATGGATATATCCATTGGGGAGCAACAGCTAAAGTTAAACACTTGGAATTAACACATCCTTTCTTAGCAGCACAGACGCGCATAATTTACACCCCAACCCTCGATGTAACTCGCACAACCACGGGAAATACTACCAGTAGTAGTTTAGGCGATTTATTAGACTTAGCTACTTTTATTAAGTCGGCGCAAGCCATTAACGGTGAAATTGTTCTAGAAAAATTGTTGACCAAATTAATCAAAATTATTTTAGAAAATGCGGCGGCTCAAAAAGTAGTGCTGCTGCTGCTGAAAAACGATATCCTCTGCATAGAAGCTACTGGCACTTTTGCGGAGGATAAAGTGACACTTTTACCGTCTATTCCCGTAGAAAATTGTCAAGATGTACCACTGTCTGTGATTAATTACGTACACCGCAGTCAAAAGCATCTGGTTTTAGACAATGCCACTGTCGCTGAACCTTTTAAGGTAGATCCCTACATTCAGAAATATCAACCAAAATCAATTCTCTGTTTGCCGATTATTTATCAATCTCAGCGGCGCGGAATAATTTATTTAGAAAATGCTTTGACATTAGGAGCTTTTACAGCAGAGAGAGTAGAAGTATTCAAAGTGTTAATTTCTCAAGTTGCTATTGCTGTAGAAAATGCTGGTTTGTACGCGCGTGAGAAAGAAAAATCTCAACAGTTAGAAAAATCTTTCAATGAATTGCAACAGGCGCAACTGCAACTTATTCAAAGCGAAAAAATGTCTGCTCTCGGCAACTTGATTGCAGGGGTTGCTCACGAAATTAATAATCCGCTTGGTTTTATTGCGGGCAATCTTGATGCTGCTGCTGAGGGTAGCTTAGATTTGATTGATTACTTGCAACTTTACCAAGAAAAATTTCCTAATCCTGGAGATGAATTAGAGGATAAAGCATCGGAGATTGATTTAGAATATTTGATGGAAGATTTGCCGAAAATGCTTTTATCTATGAAATCAGGTACAGAGCGCATCCGCAATATTAGCAAGTCTTTGCGGACTTTTTCCCGCGCTGACAGTGCGAATAAAGTGTCAGCAAATATTCATGAGGGCATCGACAGCACTTTGATGATTTTACAGTATCGCCTGAAAGCTAAAGATACTCGCCCTACGATTAAGATTATCAAAGAATACGGAGATATCCCGCCAGTTAAATGTTATTTTGGGCAACTGAATCAGGTATTTATGAATTTGCTGGCAAATGCGATCGACTGTTTTGAGGAATCCAATCAGGGCCGCACTTACGCTGAAATTGCAGCTTTACCGAATACGATCGCCATTATCACTCAAGTCTCCGAGGATAGTAACAGCGTGGTGATTAAAATCAAAGATAACGGTCAAGGGATGTCACCGGAGGTCAAGTCGAAAATATTTGACCATTTATTTACTACCAAAGGAGTAGGGAAAGGTACGGGTTTGGGGTTGTCTATCAGCAGGCAAATTGTGGAAGAAACCCACGGCGGTAAATTAACTTGCGAATCGGTGCTGGGAGAAGGTACGGAATTTGCGATCGCCCTGCCGCTTTGATAAAATTTATTCACCACACTTACGCAATCAGTCATTGCCAATTGTTTAATCTCACATCTCAAATCTCAAATGGTATGACTTGTGCTTAACACACAATTGGAAATTTGTCAATTCCTAAATATCTATCAAATAGTCCACAGTTCACTGTTTAAAGCAGGCAGTATGCAGTTACATTGTTAGCTAAATCATGTAATAACTGTATTTGATAGGAGTTTTTCAAGTGAACGCTGCCGAACAAGCCAAAAATATAGAAGTTGCCAGCAAAATTGCTGCGGTTGTTAATTTATTCAAGTCCGAATTCCCGGATGCAAAAGTCGATTTGAAACCTTGGATGAATGACCACGATACCAGAGAACTTGTAGATCCAGATTCGATCGACATTGGCTTCCATTTTCCCGGTAGAAGCCGCTTATTGCAAAGCCGCAGCATTTTGATTCAAATCCGATTTTACCAAGATCCGGTGGAAGGATATCGGCGGGCGATCGGAGTTGAGGCCGCGGGTTACGATCATAGCGGTCAGCAGTGGCACTTTTCTACCGTGGAAAATTGGAATTTTCTCGGCCAAACCGAACCTGCGGTGGAGTCGGCGCAAAAACTCAAAGACTTTTGCCAGCAGATATTCGATTTGTTTAATTAATCTTTTTGAGGACTTCAGTTTTCCCTGCGAACCTGTTTGTAGTAAGGACTTTAGTCCTTGCTATTATCGCAATTGTCGATCGATCTACAGCCAACCGGATAAACAGATTTGTAAGTAGTCGATCGCTTGCCAAACAAAGTATAGCGGTTATCGCGGACTTGTTCGTACACGCGATCGCCCATCCACTTCATCCCCGGCATTGCCCGATAAGCAGCCACAAACACCTCGCCAGCAGGCAATATCCGTCCGATTTCCTCCGCCGCATCGCTGCCCTGCCAGCGACGTTCTGGATTCTCTGCATCTATCAAAATCATCCCCATTTCGCAGTCACCAGAAGTTATTCCAAAGCGCTCTAATTCCTCTAGATCTTGCATGGAAATATACTCAAAATTCTGGCCTTTATCTAAATTTTCTAGTAACTGCACCAAGGTAACGCAGAGATTGCAATTGCCGTCGTAAATTACGTTATATTTCATTAGTTGACTGTTGACTGTTGACTGTTGACTACTGACTACTGACTATTCCCCACAGGAATCTCGATCGCAAATTCCGTGCCTTGACCCGGTGCGGAATCGCATCTAAGCTGCCCGCCGTGCTTTTCCACCACTATTTGATAGCTGATAGACAGCCCCAAACCAGTACCTTTACCAGGTTCTTTCGTAGTAAAAAACGGATCGAACAGCCTTTTGTGAACATCTATCGGAATCCCCGGCCCGTTGTCAGCAATCCGAATCACAATATGAGAGGGATGGCGCATTGAATCCTCAGAAACAGCAGAATCTGCCTGCATCAAAGCATCCTGTTCATATTTT
Organism: Microcoleus sp. Pol12B3; assembly: GCF_036701355.1. Lineage (NCBI taxonomy): Bacteria > Bacillati > Cyanobacteriota > Cyanophyceae > Oscillatoriales > Microcoleaceae > Microcoleus > Microcoleus sp. Pol12B3. The sequence goes on along the minus strand of NZ_JAUBQS010000028.1, from coordinate 81,395 downwards.
ACATCCGTACAAATCCGCAGCGTCGGCGAAGGACAATAAGGAATAGGCGCCAGTTGTCCCTCTGCCCAGTGTCCAGTCTCCATTGCCTCTTCCAAAGCATCAATTGCATTGCCAATAATATTCATAAAAACCTGATTCAACTGTCCTGCATAACACTGTACGCGGGGCAAATTGCCGAACTCTTTAAGGAGCACAATTTTAGGACGCCCTGCCGTTTCTTTCAACCTGTGCTGCAAAATCAACAAAGTGCTTTCAATCCCTTCGTGAATATCCACCTGCTTTTGTTCGGCTTCATCTAATCGCGAAAAATTCTTTAATGACAGCACAATTTGCCGAATTCGCTCGGCTCCCATTTTCATCGAATTTAACAAGTTAGGCAAATCTTTGAGCAGAAAATTTAAATCTACATCATCTATCTCTTGTTTAATTGCCGGTGTTGGGTTCGGGTATTCCTGCTGGTAAAGTTGCAGCATTTTTAGCAAGTCTTTAAAGTAATCGTCAGCGTGCATGACGTTGCCGTAAATAAAGCTAACTGGATTGTTGATTTCGTGAGCAACGCCAGCGACTAATTGCCCCAAACTTACCATTTTTTCATTTTGAACCATCATGCTTTGAGTTTTATGCACGTCCCGTAGGGCTTTTGCCAATTCTAGATTTTTAGCCCTCAATTGACTTTCGGAAAGCTGCACCGCTTCTTCGGCGTGTTTGCGCTTGGTAATATCTTTGCGAATTGCTACATATTGATGAGGTTCTCCGCTGGTATTTAAGCAAGGTACAATCGTAGTATCCAACCAGAATAATGTACCGTCTTTAGCTTGATTTTTCATTTCTCCCCGCCAAACCTTTCCCTGGCGGATGGTTGACCAAAGCTGCTTAAAAAACTCTGCTGGGTGATAACCAGAATTGACAAGTCTGTGGGTTTTGCCGATCAGTTCTTCTCGGGAATATTTAAATTGTTCGCAAAATTGATCGTTGACATAGGTAATGACTCCGAATTCGTCGGTATTCGAGACTATCGCCGATTGATCTAAGGCAAATTTTTCAAATTCTAATTCTTGGAGAGTTTGGCGCAATTCTGCTTCGGCTTGTTTGCGATCGCTAATATCGGTAATCATCCGCAACACCCCCGAAAATTCGCCATCCGCATCGAACATCGGCGTCGCCGACACGATCGCCCACAAGTGAGATCCGTCTTTGCGAGTAAACTTAAAATCGTGTCGTTCGCGAATGCCTTGCCGCCTGCGCTGCACGTAACTTTCTGCTATTTTCCTAGACTCGCAGTCTATAAACTCAAATAGCGATCGCCCCTGCATTTCCTCTACAGTATACCCCAGCATTTCGGCCATCCGAGAGTTAGCAAAAGTCGTGATGCTTTCGCGGTCAAACATCCAAACACCCTCCGAAGCCGTCTCGACAATGCAGCGATAATAATTCTCCCTCTGCCTGAGTGTTTCCTCTGCTTGCTTGCGATCCGTAATATCAGTTTGCACCGCAATAAAACCTTCGAGTTCACCAGTTTCTTCATAAATTGGGGCAATCGAAAGTGCCACCCAATAACCCTTTCCATCCTTTTTGTAATTGTAGATTTCCTGATTAAACGGCACGCCTGCAGCCAAAGCCGATCGCAGTTGAGCAATAGTTAGCGGGTCTGTTTGAGAGCCTTGCAGTACATCACCCGGTTTTTTTCCCTGCATTTCTGCCAGCACATAACCGCTAATCCGAGTAAATCCTTCATTTACCCATTCAATGCAGCCTTGAGCATCAGTAATAATCACACCATTTTGCGTTTTTTGAGCCACAATAGCCAACCGGGACAATTCGGTTTCATTTTTTTTTCTTTCCGTAATATCTTCAGCAATACCCAGAATGTACTTAGGCGCGCCCGAATCGTCAAACAAAGGAACTTTTTTCGTGTGCAAAATCCGCTTTCCTCGGTGGGGAAGTTGGATAGTTTCTTCTGGCAAATCGATACCTTTTCTCGTTGCTAGCACTTCTAAATCTTGTGCTTGCAAGTAATTTGCTTCCTCTGAGGTTAACAAGTCAGCAGCATTGTTTAAGAGCACTTCATCCCTCGAATAGCCAAACAATTCTTCGCTAGCAGTATTCCAATAAATAAATTTTTGCTCTACAGCATCTTTAATAAAGACGCTAATCGGCAGATTTTGGAGTACCGCATTCAGAAAATCTTGAGTGTTTCGCAGGTTCTCCTCAGCTCGCTTTCGTTCAGTAATATCCAAAATCACTCCGTCGAGATAGACAACCCCAGACAGAGAATTTGCGATCGGCGAAACCGACGGAACCACAGCCGACAAAAAGCCCTCCATTTCCCCTTGTTCCTCTTGTTTTCCTCTAGCCTCTTCCGCCTCGCAGCAAACAGCTTTGCCTTTTTCATAAACCCAGCTAATTTCGCCGTCAGCGCGGACAATCCGGTATTCAAGGATGTACGAAGTTCTGGTTGCTACACTTTTTTTGACAGCAGAATCCACATTTTTGCGGTCTTGAGGATGGATAATGCTGGCAAAAGAACGGACGCGATCGTTGATAAAATCAGAAGAGGGATAGCCTGATATTTCATGAACAGCCTCGCTCAAAAACGCCATTGTCCGTGTTAATTCCCCGTCGTCCGTCAACTCGCAGGTACAGCGGTAGACAGCACCGGGAATATTAGCTACTAAATTTTTATATCGTTCTTCGCTTTTTAACAAAGATGAGCCGTCTTCGTTATTACGATCGCCGTTCTTAAATTTAGAAGAATTGGAAGAAATTTGCATGGTTTTTTTTCACTTGTGAGTGCGGGGGCAAGTGGTAGAGTAGATGACCCTATAAAAAGTGAATTTAATGTGCGAAATAATTCGTTATAAACTAATATAGTACAAAATTAGTTCTGCGAACCTTCAGAAAATTTGAGGGCGGGTAATAGGTAAAGCTAATCAAGGCTAGAGATATAGAAAACAGTTCGGAAACGCATTGTTTAACGGATTTAATGGATTTAACTCACGGCCAGAGCACCATACTCAAGAACAGGCTTTCCGGCCTGTTCCACAACAAGTGCATTTTCTTATGGGTGGGCAGAAGAGTCCGCTCATAAAAAGCTTATTGAGAATGGTGCTCTAGGTGTGAGTTTAACGGATTCAACAGATGGATGTTGAGGTTCTAGGGAAAGAGGGAAGATTTTGCCATTTTCCCAGTCTCCCAGTCTCCCACTCCCCCCTTCCCCGCTCTCGTTAGAATAAGATAAGTTTCCTTGCTACCGTGAGCCCCTCAAACAAAACACCATGACTCAACAACAACCCCGGATTTGCATTCTCGGCGGAGGCTTCGGCGGACTCTACACAGCCCTGCGCTTGAGTCAGTTACCCTTCTCCAAAACCGAAAAACCCGAAATTGTCCTAGTTGACCGCCGCGATCGATTTTTGTTCGTTCCCCTGCTGTACGAACTCCTGACCGGCGAACTCCAAACCTGGGAAATTGCCCCACCGTTTGCCGAACTCTTGGAAAACACAGGCGTGCGCTTTTGTCAAGGTACTGTCTCCGGCATCGATGTGGAGGAAAAGCGAGTGCAGTTGCACGACGGGCCAGAAATTCCGTGCGATCGCCTGGTTTTAGCTTTAGGTGGCGAAACCCCTCTAGATATGGTCAAGGGTGCGGTTGAATACGCTTACTCGTTCCGCACTCTCGACGACGCCTACCGCTTAGAAGAAAGACTGCGGTTTTTAGAAGCCAGCAACACCGACAAAATTCGGGTGGCGATCGTCGGCGCCGGTTATTCAGGAGTAGAATTAGCTTGTAAATTAGCCGATCGACTCGGAGACAAAGGTCGCGTGCGGTTAGTTGAGCAAAGCGACATGATTCTGCGGACATCACCGGAGTTTAACCGCGAAGCCGCCAGCCAAGCTTTAGAAAAACGGAAAGTGTGGATCGACTTAGAAACAGAAGTAGAGGCGATCGAAGCGGACACAATATCCTTACTTTACAAAGGACAATTAGATGTTCTGCCCGTAGACATAGTGCTGTGGACAGTAGGAACTCAAGTTAGTCAAGCTGTGCGATCGCTACCCCTCAAACAAAACCGCCGCGGTCAATTAATAGTCAATTCGCAAATGCAAATTATTGACCATCCAGATATATTTGCCTTGGGAGACTTAGCGGAATGTCACGATGCAACTAATCAAAAAGTCCCCGGAACAGCCCAAACAGCCTTCCAGCAAGCTGACTACACCGCCTGGAACATTTGGGCCTCCCTCACCGATCGCCCATTACTTCCTTTCCGCTATCAGCCGCTAGGAGAAATGATGACATTAGGCATTGACAACGCCACCCTCGCCGGTTTAGGAATTAAACTCGACGGACAACTAGCCCACATTGCTCGCCGCTTAGCTTATCTCTATCGGATGCCAACCTTCGATCATCAACTAAAAGTTGGTTTTAATTGGATTAGCAAGCCGATTCAGGATTTGCTTAAAAGTTAGTTGATTGTAGACTGTTAACTGTTTACAGTTGACGGTTTATTATTGATTGTAGGACTTATGAGGGCGGTTCCGAAACCGGGTTTTTCACGAAAATACTTCACTACTACGCGCATATTTGGTAAAAACCTGGTTTTTTCTGTCGGAGTGTAGATTCAGAGAATATTAGGCACGAGAAAAAATGCAAAATTCCACATTTCAACAGCCAAAAACTGAAATTCCACCGTTGATAGAGCGGGAGATTCTGTTCGGAAATCCTGAAAGAACCAGCCCCAAAATTTCACCCGACGGCAAGTATATCGCCTACATTGCACCCGACGAAAACAACGTTTTGCAAGTGCAATTGCGTACCGTCGGTCAAGCAGACGATCGCCAACTGACAGCAGATAAAAAACGAGGCATCCGCATCTTTTACTGGACTTACAGCGGCGAAGAGCTCATTTATCAGCAAGATATTGATGGTGATGAAAAATGGCATTTATTCTCAGTCAATATCCAGTCAAACCTGGTTCGCGACTTGACACCATTTCAAGGTGTTCGAGCTCATCCGATCGCCCTTGACCGCAACTTCCCTAATGAAATTTTAGTGGAAATGAACATCAGCGATCGGCGCAAACACGATGTTTACCGCATCAACCTGGAAAACGGTGCCGTTGAATTCGACACCGACAACCCAGGTAACATCGTCGGTTGGACTGTTGACGCCCAATTCCAAGTGCGGGCGGCCACAGCCACCACTGCCGACGGCGGATCAGAATTAGTGTTTCGGGAAACTGCGGACAAGTCTTGGGAAAGCCTGCGAAGCTGGGGGCCCGACGATGAAGGCGGTGCCGTCATGTTCTCAGAAAACGGCAAAATTCTTTACATCATCGGCAATCACGATGCTAACGCCAAACGTTTGATCGCATTAGACTTAGAAACCAAACAAGAAACCGATCTCGCCTCTGATTCAGAATACGATGTCGGCGATATTTTGATACACCCCACCAAGCGAGAGATTCAGGCGGTTTCGTTCTACAAGGACAAGCAAGAGTGGCAAATTTTAGATCAAAGCATAGCAGAGGATTTTGAGGCGATCGGCAAATTCCGTCCCGGCGAATTCGACCTCACCAGCCGCAACCTCGCCGACACTACTTGGCTAATCGCTTACAGGACAGACGACGGCCCAGTTTACTACTATGTGTACGATCGCGCCTCCAAAACCTTCACCTTTCTGTTCAGCAATCAACCCAAACTCGAAGGGCTACCACTATCATCAATGGAACCCATTTCTTACACCGCAAGAGATGGTTTAACCATTCACGGCTACCTGACTAAACCTGTTGGCGTCGCCACACCCGTACCGACAGTCTTGCTAGTTCACGGTGGCCCCTGGGCACGCGATACCTGGGGATACAATCCACAAGCCCAATGGCTGGCAAACCGAGGTTACGCCGTTTTGCAAATCAATTTTCGCGGTTCCACCGGCTACGGCAAAGCCTTTCTCAATGCCGGCAATCGCGAATGGGCAGCTAAAATGCACGACGACTTGCTAGATGGGGTTAATTTGCTTGTAGAAACAGGAATTTCCCAGCCAGATAAAATTGCGATTATGGGCGGTTCCTACGGTGGTTATGCTGCATTAGTCGGAGTGACTTTTACTCCCGATGTTTTTGCCTGCGCCGTCGATATTGTCGGGCCAAGCAATTTGATTACACTGCTGCAAACTATTCCGCCTTACTGGGAACCGAGAAAAGCAAGTCTGTATCACCGCGTGGGCAATTTGGAAACAGAACCAGAGTTTTTGAAATCGATCTCGCCTTTATCTTTTGTCGATCGCATCCAGAAACCTTTACTAATCGCCCAAGGTGCCAACGACCCGCGAGTCAAAGTAGCAGAAAGCGAGCAAATTGTCAATGCCATGAAACAAGCCGGCAAACCTGTAGAATACGTGCTTTATACAGACGAAGGACACGGATTTGCGAGGCCAGAAAATCGCCTGCACTTTTATGCGATCGCCGAAGAATTCCTCGCCAAATATTTAGGCGGTCGATTTGAACCTGCGGACAATATTGCTAATCATTGTGGTGTGGTGAATCCGCAAACAACTCACAACTGAAAAAGTTTGTAGTGAGAACTGAAGTCCTCAAATGTAAAATCCTAGGCAATCAGCACTAAAGTCCTTACTACAAACCCATAACAAATAACAAATAACAAATGACCAAAGTAATTTTTTTAGACGCTGCAGGTACACTATTTGATGTTCGGGGCAGCGTCGGCGAAGTCTACGGAAAATTTGCCCAAAGGTTTGGAGTAACAGTTAAGAATGAAGAGTTAAATGCTGCATTTTTCCAAAGTTTTGCCGAATCAAATCAGATGGCATTTCCCGGAAGAGAATTAGCCAAAATTCCCCAGCTAGAATTTGAATGGTGGCAAGCAGTTTGCGCGAACGCTTTTCAAATAGCAGGCGTTTTCAATCAATTCTCAGACTTTCCAAAGTTCTTTGCGGAACTCTACGCTCATTTTGCCACCGCCGAACCTTGGTTCGTCTATCCCGACGTATTGCCAGCATTAAAGAGGTGGCAGCAACAAGGAATTGAATTAGCAGTAGTCTCGAATTTCGATTCGCGACTTTATCCAGTATTAAAAGCACTCAATTTAGCCGAATATTTCACATCAGTGACAATTTCTACCGAAGTTGGTGCAGCCAAACCAGAGTCTCAAATTTTTACCGCAGCTTTGCAGAAACACAACTGCATTGCTGAAAACGTTTTGCATATCGGCGATAGTTTTAAGGCTGATTATTGCGGTGCTAAAGCTGCGGGTTTAAATGCAGTTTGGTTGAATCGCCACCAGGAAAAAATAGATTCAGGAAAGTTGAATTTAACTGATTCCCAAAAAGTAGAAGAGTTTCCGAGTCTGGATTTTATATAAGTCAGTCCTGGACGCACTCCGACAAAGAAACCGGGTTTTTTCCCTAATCTGCGGGTGGCAAGGCGTCTTTTCGTAAAAAAACCCGGTTTCGCATGAGTCCCGATGCGTCCAGGACTGTAAATATGAATTTTATGAGGTTAAGGTTATGATTTTTATGAATTGACTTAGAGAGCTGTTTATTGAATAATATGAGTAATTTAACCATAGAGAGCGCAGAGGGCGCTGAGGAAGAGAAGAAAGGGGTGATTTATATATATAATTTTAACTGGAAATAACTCTATGGAACCTCGACTCACTCCAACTCAATTAGCACAGGTAGTCGCTGAAATCGACAAGTTATCGCAGCAGCGCGAGTTAGAATTGGCCCCTGATCAGGTAAGAGAAATTTTACGGGAGTTGAATCTGCCTGATGAGCTTTTAGAAGATGCGATCGCGCAAATGCGCCGCCGCGAAGTCCTAGAAAAACAGCAGCGACGCAACCGCTGGATCGCGATCGCCTCGACAGCCGTTGTCATCTCTGCGATCGGTATAGGCGTGCTGTTCGGGCAAAATCAGCAACAAAAAACTGCTCGAGTTGTGGGAGGAGAAGACAGGATTGCGCTCTCTCAAAAGGGCGGTGACAGTCTCACTCAAGTCAACCGTCAAATCAACCCCCGCATCTACTACCAGGTGACGTTGAAAAATGCTCCGATCGGCAATCAGTTGTCTCTGCAATGCGATTGGATTACTCCCAGCGGTGACATTGTTCATCAGGGCAGGTATCAAACTCGCACGATCTATACTGCGGTTTGGAATACGCACTGCTTTTACGATCTCGGATCTGCTGCAGCCCCAGGCAAATGGGAAGTTCGGATGTCCCTGGATGGGCGCGTCATCAGCAGTGAACCTTTCACGGTGAAATAAATAGACTTATCCAAAAAAGCCTGTTTTGAACAGGCAAGATGCCTGTTCCACAACGATTATGGGAGATATCTACATAGACTTATCCAAAAACAGCCTGTTTTGAACAGGCAAGATGCCTGTTCCACAATAATTATTGGAGACATCTAATGGGTGCGATCGAAAAACCTTCACATTTCATAGGCTACTGGGGAGAGGACGATCGCACAAAAACGCTCAGCCATTTAGTGCCTGACTACTTCATCCGACAGGGCAAATTATCAGAATGGGCGATCGCCTCTGCATCAGCCCTCGCGGGCGATCGAGTGACGCTGAATGCTTGCGGGCGCGATCGGGCGACGGATTTTCCGGGAGATGCTTGGGCGGCGGTAGAAGCCCACCAGCTAAGGCTGGGGCGCGATCCGTTTGGGCGAGTGCCGCTTTATTGGATGCAGTTGGGAGAAACGATTTGGTTTTCGACGCAAATGCAATTGCTGCTACCGCTGATGGCTTCCCCTCAAATTAGCCCGATCGCCCTACACAGTTATGCTTGCTTTTCCTACGTGCCCACGCCGTTAACGCCGATCGACCAAATTGCATCCGTAGCAGCCGGAACCGAAATGATTTGGGAAATCGCCGATATTAAGGATCTGCCGAAAGTGAGATCGCTGCCATCGGCTTGGCAAGAAGCGCCCCAACTACTGCGCCGTGAGGATGAGGCGATCGCACAATTGCAAGGGCTGTTGCAACAGGCGATCGATCGACAGGTTGCAGATTTGCCGATCGACGAACCCGTAGGCGTTTTACTCTCCGGTGGCATCGATTCTTCCCTAGTGACGGCGCTGCTAGTGAAAGCAGGCTTGCAGGTGCGCGCCTATGCCCTCGATTTTGGTGTCGAAGCCTATTCCGAACTGCCTTACGCCCAACAGGTGGCGGACTTTTTTCAGATTCCGCTGATCCGAGTGGCGGCGACGGGCGATGCAGTGTTGCGGGCGATCGGGCCAACCGCCAAAGCCCTCGATTTACCCTATGGAGACGGCACCACGGCTGCACTGTTTTTGCTCAAACAGGCGGCGGCGCAAGACGTGCGAGTTGTATTCAATGGCGAGAATGGCGATCAGCTATTTGCCGGATGGACAAACAAGCCTTTGATTGCCAACGGAGTTTACAGTGCAGAACATCCTGCCGGACAAGAAACCTTTGAACAGCAGTATTTGCGTACATTTCAGCGATTTTATGGTTATGAAAAACAGATTTTTTCGCCAGAAATGCTCGATCGCATCCAATCTCACGATTTGAGCGTTTACCTGGAAGACGCGATCGATCCCAAAACCTGTCCTTCCCTGCTAGCGAGGCTGCGGCGCGCTTCGCTGATGCTCAAAGGTGCCCAAAATATTCAGCCGAGGGCAACGGCATTGGCGTTTGCTTGCGGTTTGTGGGTGCGATCGCCCTTCTGCGACCCCGACCTCACAGCATGGACGTTTCAACTGCCAGGAGAGCTGCTACTGCAAGGTGCGTGCGAAAAATACATCCTCAAAAAAGCTGCCGAACGCTGGTTGCCGCCGGAAATTATCTGGCGGGAAAAGCGCGGGATGGGTGTGCCGTTGAAGGTTTGGTATTACCGCGAGTTTTGGGCTGCGATCGGCGATCGGCTGAATCCAAATCTGTTGCGATCGCAAAATTGCTGGCAGCCCCATTTGGCCGACTCGATGTTATCGGGACAACTCGGAGTTGCCATGCGCGATCGCTATATTGGCAATAATCTCTGGCTGCTGCTGATGTGGCAGGCATGGCGAACCGAGGTTTTAGGCGAAATTCCGGTTAAGCGATCGCTCGATCATGTGTTTTGGTTGCCACCGGCGATCGGGCAGCGCATTTGGAAATATCGAAAGAGGTTGACGGTTGACGGTTGACTGTTGACTGTTGACTGTTGATTTTACAATCTTCCCTGTTCCGAACATCCGTTACATCCGTTAAATAATCCGTTGCCGAACATCCGTTACATCCGTTACAAAATCCGTTGCCGAACTTCTTCCTTATGACTGAATCTTTGCTACAGAATGAAACCAAAACACATTCGCCGCCGTTCTCCGAAGCAATGGCCCAGCGACTTTTGTCAACTTATGGTTCGCCCTTATATGTGTATCAGACCGATATCCTCCGTCAAACCCTTGACCATATTACGCGATCGATCGACTATCCGCACGTTCAGTTTCATTTTGCTAGCGTCACCAACGGCAATATTGCTCTGTTGCAACTGATTCAGCAAGCTGGTTGGGGGCTACACGCGAATACACCAGGGGATGTTTTTTTGGGACTGAAAGCGGGTTTTACGAGCGATCGCATTGTCTACACCGGCAGTAACCTCAACAGGGCGGATATTCAGCAATTGATCGAGTGGAAGATCGATCGATTTAATTTCGATAGTCTGTCGCAACTCCAAGATTTTTGCGAATATTTCGGGAGTCAACCGCGATCGATCCGTGCCGAAATTGGACTGCGCCTCAACTCACCGGAATTGACGGGAGACAGTCGGATTGGAGTACGTGCCGCCGAATTTGAGAAAGCCAACAAAATCGCGCAGCAGCAAGGGTTGAGGATTACCGGATTGCATTTTTATCGGGGGACTGGAACTAACGCCACGAGTGCTTTTACGCAGGCGATCGATCGCCTAATTGCGATCGCCCAACTGTTGCCCGATTGGCGAACCCTCGATTTTGGCGGTGGTTTTGGCTATCCCTATCGAGGCGGTGCAGTGTTTGACTGGCGGGAGTTTGGTGCGGCGATTACTGAACGATTGAGTGCGCTATCTCGCCCGATCGAGTTGGTGATTGAACCGGGACGATCGGCGATCGCAGGTTGTGGCGTTTTGCTTGCGAAAGTTGTGTCGGTGAAGTGGTTGGGCGATAGGCAAATTGTCGGCGTGGATACGACTGTATCAAATCTATCGGTGCCTGCGGTGCACGGGGGCTATCGGGCGATCGCAACTTGGGAAACCGACGATGTATCGCGACATGAAACGGATATTTGCGGCAACACGACTTATTCGCGGGATTATTTGGGGCGCAACTGTTGGCTACCGAAACTCAAAATTGGAGATGCGATCCTGATTTTAGATAGCGGGGCTTACGGCTATGCGATGTCGTCACATTTTCTGCACCGCCCCCGCCCTGCTGAGGTGTTGATTGATGCTAAGGGCGATCGATTAATTCGACAGCGAGAAGACTATTCTATCTTGTTAAACGGGCAAATATTTTAATAGGGCATTGGGCATTGGGCATAGTTTCTTCCTTCTTCCTTCTTCCTTCTTCCTTCTACTTATTATCTCTCTTCTCTTCCTCTGCGCCCTCTGCGCCCTCTGCGGTTAAATCATTCCAAAACAACCGTCAACAATATAAATCCATTAAATCAATCAGGAGTAACCGAAATGGGAATGAAATGCGTCCAGTGTAATACCGACAACATTTTGAGCGATCGTACCAGGAACTCAGGTCGCTGTAAACAGTGCAACCATCCGTTTGTCTTTGAACCCACTACCGTCACTGATAAAAAGTTGGCATTCACCGATCCCTTTTTCAAAAAGGCGATCGAAAATATTTCCAGCCAAAATATGTTGTTTTTTACGCACAAACAGTTTTGGTATTTTATTGACCAAAAGCTTAAATCTCGCGCGCCAGAAACCAGTTGGTTTTTTCTCTACTTCTTTTATGGCCTATTTATGGGCATCTTCGGCATTAACTGGGCTTCTGCTATTTTTTCGTCACAATTGGCAGTTATTATTCCCTTCGCTCTCTACAATTTGATTTGGATAGGGCTATTTTTATACTACAGCAAGTCTCCTGCTCAAGGTATTCGCGGCAGAAGAAATAATGCTAAAAATCTCCAGATTTTAGGGGGGATTATTTTAGTGCTGGGCATTTCAGGAAGCCTAATATTTGATTATTCTTCAGGATACATCGTAGCGATTACACTAGGGCTATTTTCCTACGGGCTCGGTATTTCACAAAAAACTCGCCCACAGATAACGGGTGAAATATTTCTGGTTAATCAAGCGCAAAGCGATAAATGGCTGCGAGACTGGCAAACAGTAAACGGCACATTAGAAAAACTGCTCCCTGCTGCTCGTCAAGAGGCTTTGCCCGCAACCATAGATCCCGAAGTCAGCGCCTACAGCTTCGATCGCGCAATTGTCTGTGACAGTGACGAAATAGCTCAATTCCTCATTGCTAACAATGTCCATTTTGAAAATAACTGCGCCATTCTTAGTATTAGTGGCTATCCCCAAAGCATCTTCAGTACCGTAATAGAAATGCTGCGCCGTAATGCCGATTTAAAAGTCTATGCACTGCACAATGCGAGCCCTGCTGGCGTTGGTTTAGTGCATCAATTACGAACTAATCCAAACTGGTTTGCGAATCAACAGGTGACAATTTTTGATTTGGGAATTTCTCCCGGTCAAATCTTAGCAACCCGCGATATGTTTGTGCAGCAATCTCAAACAATGACACAAACCGCCCGTCAATTACCCGACGCTGTAAGGCAAAGTTTAACAGCAGAAGAACTAGCATGGCTGGATGCAGGCAATTTTGTGGAATTGGAATCGTTTACGCCGCAGCGGTTGTTGCGCGTAGTGAATTACGGACTTGCTCAAAGTGGCGATCGGCAGACCAATAACGGCTTAATATTAGTGGATGATAATGTTGGATATGGCGGCGGCTATGTGTTTGTCTCCGATAGTTTTGGTTAGGGCGCGTTTTCAAACTTTATATTAGACTTATTAATAATAAGCTTAAAAAGTCTTGAAACTTAGTCTGAATAAGATTTTTAGCGAGCTTTAGCTAAAATCATAAAAAGCTTATCCTGTAAGGGCTGTAGCGATTTTACAATGAAGAGCAAAAAAGCTGAGATTAACTCGGTGAGTAAAGGTTTCAGACTTTTTCACTTCCCCCCAGGGGGGGAAGTTTAGTTTAAATTGTGTAAAATTTGCCTTTAACCCGCTCTCGTCTGGTTTTGTTTGTGTAGGCGCGGTTTCTAACCGCCCGGACTTCTCACCGCCGGGACTTATTTAAGTCGTATACTCCGCATTAATCTTCACGTAGTCGTAACTCAAATCGCATCCCCAAGCTTTCGCAAAACCGCTGCCATTCCCCACACTAACCTGAATTACAACCGTATCAGCCTTCAAATATTCTCCCTCCGCAGCCGCTTTCATATAATTACTCGCAGCAGCGCGATCGAACTCTTTAGGTTGTCCGTTTTCCATCATCAAAAAGTCCCCTAATTGAATCCGCAAATTCTCTTGATCGAAAGGTACACCAGCGCGCCCAGCCGCCGCCGCAATTCTGCCCCAATTCGGATCGCGTCCGAAAATAGCAGCTTTCACCAAAGAAGAACCGACAATTGTTTTGGCAATTTTACTCGCAGAAACTTCATCCAGCGCGCCGCTAACTTGCACTTCCACCAAACAAGTTGCACCTTCGCCGTCACGGGCGATCGCCTTTGCTAAATGCACGCAAACTTCTGTCAGCATGGCCTCTAGTTTTTCAGCATCCGCCCCCATTTCTGTAATTGCAGGCGTGCGGGATTGACCGTTCGCCAAAGCAATTAGCGAATCGTTGGTACTGGTATCGCCGTCAACAGTAATTTGATTGAAACTTCTGTTAGCCGCCCGACTCAGCATTTCTTGCCACAAATGCGACGACACTGCTGCATCGCAAGTTACAAATGCCAGCATTGTTGCCATATTCGGGTGAATCATTCCCGAACCTTTGCAGATGCCGCCGATGCGGACGGGTCGATCGCCAAACATGGTTTCCAGGGCGATCGTTTTCGGCACTAAATCAGTCGTACAAATAGCCTTAGCCGCCGCATCGGAACCAGTTTCCGATGCCTCAGCAACTAATCGGGGAATTCCCGCCCTCAGCGGCTCCATTTTAATCCGCTGTCCTATGACGCCAGTGGAGGCCAAAAGAATAGATTCTGGAGGAATATTCAGCGCTTCTCCCAACAATTTGGCACTTTCGAGGGCATCTGCCAAACCTTGTTCGCCAGTAGCAGCATTAGCTTGTCCCGCATTGCACAAAATTGCTTTCGCGCTGGGTTTAGCTTGCAAACGCTGACGGCAGTAGTCCACGCAAGCGGCCCGGACAGTCGATGTGGTGAAAACTCCGGCGGCGATCGCGTCTACCTCTGACAAAATTAAACTTAAATCCGGCAAGCCTGAAGGCTTCAAACCCGCTGTAATTCCCGATGCTCGATACCCTCTGGGTGCTGTAACTCCGCCGTCAATTTCTTTCCAGTCCGACATGATGACCTCCCTAGTAGCCTTCAATCTGCTGAAAGGGGATTATATCAAGTTTCTCGGCACAAACGTCTTTTATTGTTTGTGATGTAGACTTTTGAGGCTATCCAACTCTCGCTTAGCTCACCCTTTGCTCAAACGGCTCTCTATACAAGCAGTACGATCGAGATATTACCAATTCCCAATTCCTAATTCCCATAAAACTAATCGCGGCTTCCAATCTAGAGTTAGAACTCAAGAAGAAGTCGCGACGGTTTTGTAATTGACATTATTAATTTTTAGCTGGCAAACAACACACTCGATTCAACTATCTCGCCGTTGAAAAAACGAGTTATTTGCGATCGATACTCGCTGGAGAACCAGCATCTAAACCAACTTCAGCAGCCACACGGCTCAGCATGGATTCCTGACGGTTTTTGACGACGTGTTGGTGGCGCATCATCAGGTTGCGGGCTTGTTCTTGAGTTGACATAACTGATTTCTCCAATTTATAGGTAATAACTTCGTAGGCAATTGTCGAAATTGAGCTTGGCCTAGCTCATAGTGGCGTTGCTGCGATCGTAACTGGCTTGAAAGCTGGGCTGCGGTTTGCCTTGAATGTGACCCCAGTAGTGCGTATCTTCCATCCCGACTTCGGTGGCGGTGCGGTTGAGCATGGATTGCTGGCGGTTTTTCACCAGTTGGTGGTGGCGCATCATCAGAGAGCGAGCTTGATTTTCGGTAGACATATGCGGTTCCTCCGTATTCTTTAGATTAATTTTGGGCTGGTGTTTTCTTCTCTTCTATCACTATAACAGACAATTCTGTATCTAAAGCTACCAAATCAAAATTGTCACAAAACTTTACAATTGCGCTATGGGGCGAGAGTCTCGATCGAGGTTGCGGGGAGTGCGATCGAGCTTGGGCTAGTAGATTCAGGCCCAACCTCAAGCAGCCGTTGGCAAAATTTGACAATATTCATCTTCTAAGAGCCACACTTTAGCGGCTACGTAATTGCCAAGGGCCAAAATAACTTTATAGTTTGGTTCAGAGTGATAGATGCAGAATTTTGCCTCTCAAGAAAGTCGAATTTGCCTTAGTTAACAGTAAATTTAATAAGTAGCTAAGTAGGTAGGCGCTGTCAAACACAATTATGTTAAGGATTGTAAAGTATTCCTATCCCTAAGCGTGGCTAAGGTAGCCCTGTTTATATATTGTTACATAGGTCGGTTTAATCCCGCTTACCTACTTAAATCATTATTATTGAGTTGCGTAATTAATTTTGTTTAGCTACTTAATACAACTATTAACAATTAATTATTACAGACACAACTTATTTTAATGAAGAGTTTATTGGGGTAAATCAGGAAATTGAGGTGGGAACTTACCCTACCACCAAAAATGGGGTTTTTCTCCATGGGGAAAAGCTCCAACTCTCATCTGAGATGTGTTATAATTAGCAGTTAATGAGGTTGGGTTACTGACCGGAGATTTTAAGTAAAAATTTCCTTCTTCAGGATTAACAAATTGAGGTTCTTCTCTGACTGCAGCAGTTCCACTCGTTCCATAAATATTAGCATAGTTATCAGGAAGCCATCCAGCATAAATCGGACGGATGGTGTTATTTTCTCCAAAAAAGATTAAGTTCTGGCTAATCTCAATATCTTTTTGACGAAAAATCTTTTCGATGTCAGAATTAGCCGCCAAATAGCGATCGCTATAACCGATTTGAAATCCCCTATTCTTGCTAAAAATATTATTCTTGATTTCAACATTTTGAAAATTATCAGAAAATAAATATAATCCTCCAGTAATCCAAAAAAAGCTATCTCCTGGGTTCGGTTTACCATAACCATTATGATGAACCGTATTATTATAAATTTTAATATTATGCCGTAACCCATCATTTCCCCATCGGGCAAAGAGAATTCCGGTTCCCCAGTTATCATAAATTAAGTTATGGTGAAATCGAATATTTTTTGCTTCTGCTCCTCCTTCTACTGCTAAAGCAAATCCTGCCCCTTTACAATCATGAACAACATTATTAAAGACCTCAACATCTTCTAAGACTCCAAACCAACTATCAACATATAATCCTTGTCGTGCCATGTGGTAAATATAGTTATGATGGACGGTTCCATATTTACTCTTTTCTTTAACATCAATCCCTTCTTTTTTCCCATCCTTAACTAAGTTATAAGCAACTTCAAAATTTTCAACCCCACCGATTGAAATTGCTTCATGGGGAGCTTAGGGGAAATCATTTAAAAAGTCAGCCATCTTCAGGTCGTTTGCATTGACAACCGTATTTCCCATGACTTTATAGTGATCGCCCCACCAAACACCAATACCTGGGGAAAATGTATTTTCTGTTTTATTATTATAAAGGTTAATAAAATGGCTATTTCTAACTGTTATTCCAGAATTATGAGAATTAATAATTTCTAACTTTTCTACTTTAATATAACTAACATTTTGTAACAAAAATGCACCTTGATCGTGAGGATGAGGGTATTTATTAGCAGAGGTAGGCTCTACTTTAACCGCATCCGCATCAATAATAACTCGTTCTTCAGGATATGCTCGATAAGTAATCCAAGCCTTTTCTGTCCCTGAATTTTTAGCTTGAATTTGTTCCATGAGGTGATAAGTTCCCGCCCGAATATAAACTGTTTCACCCGCTTTTAATACCGACGCTGCGTGATTAATTGTTGACCAAGGATGCTCAAGTGAACCGTTATTTGTATCACTACCATTTGGTGAAACATAAAAAACATGAGGATGGATTTGTGCTAAAGTTCGCGAGATCCAGCAGTCGCCACTAATCGATAAGAGAAATCCTGCTAATACTAACGTGATGAACCTATGAACGGTTTTTCTAATCATGAAGTTTTTTTTTAGATAGCATTTAATCCTCACTGTTTAAATATTAAAGGACTTTCGTAATTTTCTCAATCTAGTAAGTAGGTAGGCGCTGTCAAACACAATTATGTTAAGGATGGTAAAGTATCCAAATGCCCTAAGCGTGGCTGACTGAGCAATGTTTACATATTGTTACATAACTGGCTTTAATCCCGCTTGCCTACTTAATAATTTCAATTAACTTCAAGTCCCGCCCTTAAGAAACGATGCTGTACCCACAATTACAGAGCTCCCCCTAGCCTCTTTTTCAGAAGGATGCCAGGAGGAGCCAAAGGCTCTGACGTTAGTTTTTCAAGTTGTGGGTACAGGGTAGCCCTTAAAAAATGCGTGCCGGGGAATAAGCGGCCCTAATCGTCAAACAGTAGACTGGTACTACATAAGACGTTAAGTTGACACGAATGCTACTCGGCGACTTCAGCTTCAGCTTCCGCTTCAGGTGCATCGGGCACATCTTGCTTGATTGTCAAATAGCGAATCACTTCTTCGCTCAGACGCATCGCGCGCTCCAGGGTAAAAATTGCAGCGCCCGGAGCTGTATAGTTCATTTGAACGTATACTCCGTCCCGGTGCTTGCCGATTTCGTAAGCCAAACGGCGCTTGCCACGGTGCTGAGTTTCGATGTTTTCAGCACCTTGATCTCGCAAAATAGTTTGATATTTAGCGATCGCCTGGTCTGTCATTTCTTCACCCAAATCAGGGCGCAGAATGTACATAGTTTCGTAAATAAACGGTTTCATGGCAATAATCCCCTTATGGACAACAAGGCTTCTCACGAAGCAAGGACTTATTATCATATCCCAACAATGAACAATCTCAAAACTAAAAAACCAAATTCCCCAAACAACACTCCCTCGCGGTGGAGTACCCTGTGGACGTACAGCATCATGAGCGCCATCGCACTTTTAATGCTGTTTCCCTTGCTGTGGCTGCTCAGTACCTCCCTCAAATCCCCCAACGAAAACATCTTTCAATTTCCCCCGCAACTGTGGCCACAACAGCCAACCCTCGAAAACTTCATCAAAGTTTGGCAAACCAACCCCTTCGGCCGCTACCTGTTCAACAGCACTCTAATTGCCTGCCTCACAGTTAGCATCAACGTCCTCTTTTGCGCCCTCGCCGCTTACCCCTTAGCCAGACTCAAATTTCGCGGCCGCGAAGCCATCTTAATCACAATCATTTCCACAATCATGATTCCCTTCCAAATAGTCATGATTCCCCTATACATATTGACAGTACAACTCGGACTAAAAAATAGTTATTTAGGCGTCATATTTCCCGGACTAGCCTCAGCCTTCGGCATATTTTTATTACGACAAGCATTCCTAGCAGTTCCCAAAGAATTAGAAGAAGCCGCTCGCATCGACGGCTGCAGCGAATTAGGAATTTGGTGGCACGTCATGATTCCGGCAATTAAGCCAGCTTTAGTTACCCTAGGAATTTTCGTATTTATCGGTTCTTGGAGCGACTTTCTGTGGCCACTGCTAGTTTTAGACAGGCCGGAATATTACACTTTACCTTTAGGGGTAGCCAATTTAGCCGGGACATTTTCTTTAGATTGGCGTTTAGTTGCGGCGGGTTCTATTATTTCTATTGTTCCAGTTTTGGGAGTATTTTTGCTATTGCAAAAATATATTGTACCAACAGAAACTGCGGCGGGAGTCAAAGGATAGAATCAACACAAAAAATGTGCGTTTATCCGCGTTCATCTGCGGTTAAAAATTAAAATCTTTTGAATTCACAACTAACCAAATTTATTTGTGATGGAGGAACGGCAATAAATCCGCTGGATTGTTGACCGCGCTGGGGTCGTAGATATCATCGCTTTCGCAAATGCGATCGATGCCGAAGACTGGCAAAAATTGCGATCGCACTTAGCTGCCGAAAGAGAGATCGACTCTTCGGAATTTTGAGGAATCAAACAAACTGTGGTAATTGTCAGCCACAATCCTGAAGTGCATGGCGCTTTACCGGGCAAATCGCAATGAAATCTGATTCACAACTGAAATGCGAACTGATTTTTCATAAGTAAAAATTTCCTCCTATCTGGGAGTGAAAACTGCACTGGGGTAAGCAATCCGCTTGTGATTGAACTGTTCCCAAACCCGCACAAAAATCTCGGCAATTAGAGACATATCCTCCCGCGTTAAATCCGAATCAATCAACTGATTATCCTGCCAGCGAGCCCTCAAAATCCGATTAACCATATTCAAAGCCTCTTCATGAGTAGCATCCTTGAGCGATCGCAAAGCAGCCTCGCAAGAATCCGCCAGCATCAGAATCCCCGTTTCCCGCGACTGCGGAATCGGCCCGTCGTAGCGAAAATCCTCCTCCCTCACTTCCCGACTTGCGATCGTTAACTTTGAATTATCCGCATCTGGCAAAGCCCTCTTTAAATCTTCTATTTCTTTTGCAGCAATTTGCTGCGCTTGGTGGTAGAAATAAGCAATTAACATTGTACCTTGGTGTTCGGGAATAAATGCCTGAATCGCCTTCGGCAATCGATGCTTCCGCGCCATCACCAAGCCCTCGGTAACGTGCTTTTTAATAATCTCCGCGCTCGCCCAAGGGTCATTTATTTCATCGTGTTTGTTGGTTCCGCCCATTTGATTTTCACAAAATCCGAGGGGGTCGTGCATTTTTCCAATATCGTGGTATAATGTACCAGTTCTGACCAGCTCAACATTGCAGCCGAGCTCCCGGGCAGCAGCCTCCGCCAAACTCGCCACAAACAGCGTGTGCTGAAAAGTGCCCGGAGCCTCGGCAGCCAACTTCTTCAACAGCGGGCGGTTGGGATTGGCAAGTTCCGCCAGTCGGATCGGCGTAATCAAGTCAAAAACGTGTTCCAAATAAGGGCTGATACCGATCGCCACAACGCTCCAAGCCAAACCGGCTAAACTTTGCGCGCCCACCGTACCGAGCACGACGTACCAAATCGCACCGGCAGCCGCGCTGGCAATCAAAGTCCCCACCAGATAAACCGTACCCTGACTCAAGCCGACAGCCAAGCCCAAAAGAGCCAATTCCTCACGCGATCGCAGCCGCCCGGCCATAAAAGCGCCCAGCAAACCGCCGGCCCCGCTAGCAACCAAATGAATCAACTCCACATTTAAGCCAATGGGCAGCAGCGCCGACAGCAGCCCCACCACAGTCACTCCCACCGCCGAACCGTAGAAGCCGCCCGCTAAAATCCCGATCGCGGGCAAACTCGTCCAAGGCAGGCCCAAACTAACCAGCACCGGCGCGCTCAAAGTCAGCAGCAACAATAGCAAATGATCTCTGCGGCGCAAGCGGTAGTGCCTTTCCACCAGCAGTACGATCGCTATTGCCCCCGCCACTAAACAAACAAAGCCCGTCAGCCCCAGCCAATTCACCCCCCGCCGACTTAAACCAAAATAGTCCAGCAACAGGAAATCTTGCTGCGAGATCTCTTGTCCTTGTGCAACAATTATCTCGCCCTGATCGACTGCGATCATCACCGGTTTCACCTTTTGCGCCGCTAATTCAGCTAGCTGTTTGGTTTCCTCGCGATCTCTCACCAGATTTGGCTGCAAAATCGCTGTTAAACCCTCCACCGCCAAAGATTGAGACTCTAACGGCACTTCATCAGCCACTTGCAGCTTCACAGCTTCTTTCAAAATGTCTTTTGGCAAGCCCTGCGGGATACCTTGAGCCACCATCCTTTTTGCCGCCCGACTCATGCCGGTTTGGGTTTTCTGCCAAGCTGCATCCGACAAATCAAACAACGAAGTATCGTAAATCTGTGGGAACTCTGAAACCGAAGGTTTTCCCAGCGCCTCGACAGCATTGAGATAGCGCCGACGAGCAGAGGAAATACTGTCTGTCAGGCTTTGAAAGTCTGCTTCCCCGACCGATCGGCTATAAGCTTGCAGTTGAGCGATAGCATCTTGCCGAGACTTGTTCTCCGTCTGCCCAGCAACTGCAGGGGAACTCAAACTCAATCGCTCGGAACTTGCACTTTTGTCCCCAGCTTGCGCCAAAATTGATCGCCACTCCCACTCGGGACAGCCCCGCAAGTAAACCTGAGCAGCATTTGAGAGCACCGAGGGACTCGCAAACGGAAACAGGCCTACCGCCTCCCGCAGCTCGCTTCCCTTCTGCAAAAATTGTTGCAATTCTTGATAAATTTGTCGATCGACCGCAGGATCTAGCATTAATATCGCTACAGCCCCGATCCGCGCTGCTTTCCGCTGTTCTTCAGTAGTTTTGTAATCCGCGACATTAGCAGTATCAGGAGCCTTAATCGTCTGAGGAGCTTTCGTTCCCACATCAAGTTTCGGCTGGTTGTAGAAGCGATGGCCCAGAGTGCTACTTAGAGAAACTACCGCCACCAGCGCCAACATAGGGGAACGAGCTTGATTTTTGAGGGTTGATTTGGAGGTTTTACTTGTAAATCTAGTAGTAAAAGTCTCCGGAAGAATCCATTTCGGGCGCGACAAACGGCTCAGGAGAGGCCCGCTAGCGCGATCGGTATCTGCTTTGCTACAGCCATTTTGCACTTTAGCAATGTGTTGGCGCAGTGAGCGCGCAGCCCCTAGCTGCTCAATCTGCCGCATCAATGAGGAGATCGTATTCATTTGTGTCGAAGATATATCACTGTTATCCAGCAGCTTTGTCAGAATCTCTAACTATGCATCTTGATTGATTTTATCCGAACTACCCTGGCTCAAGAGTTCAAACCTTCAGGCTGCTTTGCGTGACTATCGCCAGCATTTGGCTTTCCTGACGGTGACCAACAACGCAAGCAGGTTCTTTGCTTCCCTTGTCTATTTTGAACAGAACTCGCGCGTGATAGATAAAAAACTTGTTTCTCCGTAGATTTTTCGTTCCCAACCCCATATTCTCGTTTAAACATGGCTTGTTGGGGTAGGCGCGTCCGATTTAATTTTTCACTTTTTAATTTTTAATGGTCGCTCTCCTTCCACTTTCGCTTTTGACTTGTTAATGACTAATTGCTAATTTCTGGTTTCCCCTTAGCGTTAAAAGCTCCAAACTTTATATTTTACGAGGTCTAATGACATAAGGTGCAGCCACAGATCGGGCTAGCGCTGCGGAATCCAGTCCGGCATCGGGTCTGTAAACTCCGGCCCAAACAGCAAACAGGT
The DNA here is from genome assembly GCF_036701355.1 of Microcoleus sp. Pol12B3. Lineage (NCBI taxonomy): Bacteria > Bacillati > Cyanobacteriota > Cyanophyceae > Oscillatoriales > Microcoleaceae > Microcoleus > Microcoleus sp. Pol12B3. The sequence continues at coordinate 58,812 of NZ_JAUBQS010000028.1, read as the reverse complement.
TATCTGCTAACTCTAAAATTTTTGCATCGCTGCCAGTTCCCCAAAGCGAAGTTTCTCGGCCGTCGGCTAGCTGCTGGGATTTAACCTCAGCCAGAGATACCTGCCGCCATTCTACAGGAATCCCAGCAACACCGTTATAGGCTCCAGACAAAGCTCCCGTCAAAGCGCAGGTTATTTGTCCGGCTATACCACAGCGGGCAGCGCGCACCACTGACAAGCGCAAGTCTTCTGGGGTGTTCAAGAAGCAGTAGAAAGCTAAGGCAATGGGAACCAAATTTCCTGGGTTGACAATTGACTCGGTTTGTAATTTTTTCTCGGCTTCGCCCTGTCTTTCTCGCAAAGCTGTGGCACTTTTGCATAGATGAGTGGCGGCTGTTTCTAAATCGGCTCCCTTTTCTAGTAGTATTTGCACTTGCAGCAGCAGCTCTGTTATGGCATTATCTGTTTTCAGGTAGGCAAGTGTTTGCTCGATCGCTGTCGCGGGGTCAAGTTTTTCTTTAAGAGATCGGGCGATCGTAAATGCTACTGCTAAAATTGCTGTTTCCCATTCTGGCTGGTTTTCGTTGTGCCACACCTCTATCGCCAGCATGATTTTTTCTCGCAGCTTGGCTTTATTTTCGTGAAAAAACATCGCGGATGGCAGCGCAGCGACGGCAGCTTCACCAGGGTTAAGCAGGGTTTGAAACTCACTGTTGCGGGGATGGTAGATTTCCGACTTGGCAAATGCTTCCCAAGTATCGCGCCAATCTTTTAAATCTAAACCCCTACACCGAATTAAACTTTGAGCGCACGCTACCGCAAGTCTCCCGGATGCCGATGAGTCTTTGCCAGTTGGGATTTTACTGTTGACAGAATTCAACGCCAATGTGGCGCCACTTACGGTCAATTGTTGGTTTTTCGTCAGTTGTAAAATCGGCTGCAAGTCTTCTGTTTGAGGGGGAATACCCACGAGTTGCCTCTGGTATTGCAGGCCTATAAAGTCTCCTAAAACTGCCCCCAGGATGGTTCCTTGAAACTTGCTCAACAGGGAATGCCGCATTTGAATTTAACTCAATTTGTTAGTAATTGGTAATTGGTAATTTAGAATTTTTCCTAGTGTACTTCTTTGCCTAACTCTTGTGATTAATTTGAATTCAGCCCAAACATATAAGGGCTGGTTTTCCATCTAAAACCTGCCCTCATCCGATCGCTACAATCGGTAAATTTTTAATTTTTAATCAGGTAACTTACTAGAGCTTGCAGCCCCAGCCGATAACTTTCTGAGCCAAAACCGCTGATTTGCCCGATCGCCACCGCTGCGATAAACGAGTGGTGGCGAAAAGCTTCCCGTCGGTAAATATTGCTCAGATGAACTTCTACCGCAGGGATATTCACCGCAGCGATCGCGTCTCTAATTGCCACACTCGTATGAGTATAAGCTCCAGCATTAATCAATAAGCCTTGGTGCTGCCCTAACATCGAGTGAATGGCATCCACCAATACCCCTTCATGATTCGACTGCTGAATTGAGACTTTCACCTGGAGGGCTTGCGCTTCTCGTTCTAGCAACTTGTTGATATCATTTAAAGTTGCAGAACCATAAACTCCAGGTTCTCGCTGACCCAATAGATTCAGATTAGGGCCGTGAAGTACCAGGATATTTAACAATTTTAAAATTTCCAGCGCAACAAAAATTAGGAGAGTTTTGACATGGTATTTATAACCAGTCTCCAACCTCAAAGCTCAAAGCTCAAACTTCCAATCCAGTCCCGACTATCGGCGATTTCTCGGTTGGTTGACAGGAATACGAATCGGTTCGAGTTCCGGTTGAGCTTCAGGATTCAGCAATCCTTCTATCAGCTTGCGAACCCATTCTTTAATTTGTTCCAGCACCTTTTCAATGTCTTCCATTGAACGGATAGCTCCTTTTTTTATAGTCTAGATTGCTAAACCGACGGCTAAATATCTGAAAATAAGCAAGCACGACTTTGAAACCAAAGGTCACACTTGATTTCTCGCTTGCTGGTTGTTATGAGCAATGGAGAGAGTCAGTATATTGGCCAATCAGTCCTATCTTATTATCATAACGAATCTTTACAGATAATCAAGAGGGAAAAGGAAAATTGCCAAATTATATCGGAGTAGAGAGTGTTAAATAAAGCTTAAGCTTACGGTTGACTGTTGACAATTGACCAATCGTAGGATTTTTTCTATGCTTTTGCCAACAATAATTTACGCCGGAGCCGATCGAGGGCCGTACAGCTACTCAGATTCCGAATCCAATCGCGGCCTCTGGCATCGCCAAAACGGTATTCAAAACTTTCTGCGTCCCCGTGGGGCCCCGCTAAACCAACATAAACCAGTCCGACAGGTTTAGCATCTGTGCCGCCTCCGGGCCCGGCGATGCCTGTAATGCTCAATCCCCAGTGTGTATTGAGGCTGGCACGAACTCCCGCAGCCATTTGTTTTGCCACTTGGTGGCTGACTGCCCCAAATTCGGCTAAATCTTGCGGATTAACACCTAATAATCCTTCCTTAATTCGATTGTCGTAAGAAATAATCCCGCCTAAAAAGTAGCAAGAACTGCCGGGAACACCTGTCAGCATCGCCCCCAATCCTCCTCCGGTGCAGGATTCAGCAACGCTAAGAGTTTGCCCTGCATCCAGCAACAATTGGCCCACAGTCGAAGCGAGGGTATCGCTATCAGCACCGTAACAGTCCGAGCCGGCAATTTGCCGCAATTGTTGTTCGATCGGCTCAATCAAGTTTTTCGCAGCCGCGGAGGACTCCGCGCGGGCCGAAATCCTCAGTTTGACTTCGCCGTGATTGGCGTAGGGAGCCACAGTAGGATTAGTTAAATTCAGAAAACTATCTACTTTTTCCGCCAATTCCGACTCAGCAATACCCCAAAATTTCAATATGCGGCTGTAAATAGTTTCGCTGCACCAGCCGCCATTTTTTAGGTAAGGAACCGCGGTTTCTTGCCACATCAAGTGCATTTCCGCCGGTACACCGGGAAATGTCATTACTGTCACGTTAGAAACTGGCTGCCAAATAATCCCCGGTGCAGAACCGCAGCGGTTTGGCAGAATGTCCGCACTTTCTGGAATTAAAGCTTGTTTGCGATTGCTGGGACTCATGGTGCGTCCCCGCTGGGCAAATTTGTATTCGATATCTGCGATAATTTCCGGCTTTTCGATGAGAGGAACCCCAAAAAAATCGGCGATTGTTTCGACTGTCAGGTCGTCTGGTGTGGGGCCCAGGCCTCCGGTGAAGAGCAAAAGCTGCGATCGACTGACGGCGATTTCTAACACTTGTTTGATACGTTCTGGATTGTCCCCCACCACTGTTTGATAGTAGTGAGGGATTCCCAGACTCGCTAATTCTTTGGCTAAAAACTGGGCATTGCTATTAAGAATATCGCCTAACAGCAATTCAGTGCCAACACAAATAATTTCAGCAACCATTCTATTTTAGATTTTAGATTTTGGATTTTAGATTGGAGAATTAATTGGGTAACGATAACAGTCAACAGTCAACAGTCAACAGTCAACTAACTATCGAGCGTGTCTCCAAACTTTCCAACTAGCATATCCCAGCAAACTTGTTGCACCCATAGCGTAAATTACGCCGCTGGGAAGCGAAAAAGCTAGGGCTAAACTTCCCACCCACAGTGTCAGTGAGTAAATAAATAAAACCGCAAATCGATGGGATAGTCCGGCTTCTAGAAGTCGGTGGTGGAGGTGGCGCTTGTCAGCAATAAACGGTGACTTGCCGTTGCGAAGCCGATCGAGAATCACCGCGGACATATCTAAAATCGGTACAGCTAAAATTAAATAGGGCAGCAACACAGAAGTAACAGCCGTAGTTTTAACTAACCCAATTACTCCCACTCCAGCGAGAGTAAACCCGATAAAATAAGCCCCGCCATCTCCCATAAAGATTTGAGCCGGATTGAAGTTGTAGCGCAGAAATCCCAAGGCCCCGCCAGCTAAAGCCGCTGCAATCAGGGCCGCCGCCGGTTGGTGCATCGACAGACTGACAATCAGCATTACAACTGCTGCAATCCCTGAAACTCCGGCAGCTAAACCGTCCAAACCGTCAATCCAGTTGATGGCATTCGCCATGCCGACGAGCCAAATCACGGTAATTGGCAAGCTCAGCCAGCCAATATTAGTCAGCCCCAGGGAGGGAACTGTGAGAAACTCAATTTGTACGCCTGCCATCCAAACGATGGTGGATACGCCAATTTGCATGAGCAAGCGTTTTAAGGCCGAGAGCGAAAATAGGTCGTCTGCTAAACCGATGAGGAAGAATCCGATGCCGCCGAGGGTGACTCCCCAAATTTCGTATTCATCTTTGGGATTGAGAACTTGTCCGTTAGCATCGATAAAGCCTCCTGAGAGCCAGACAAATAAGAGGGCAGTGATAGTGCCGAGAAAGATGGAAACTCCTCCTAAGCGCACCATAGGGCGCTTATGGACTTTTCGCTCGCCTGGCCGATCGACTCGCCCGCTTTTGAGACCAATTTTTTTGACTATTGGCGTACTCCAGAGGACGACGATCGCAGAAACCAGAAAAGCGAGTATGTGGTACAGATACTGGTACGGCATCTGAAATCAATTTTAAATAGTGCGGGGCAATTAGGCTGTCAGGCAGAGTCTACTACATTTCAGATGGCTTATAACAAGGAAACATCTTGAAGAGCGACTGGGGGTTTGGGAGTCGGAGATTTGCCGCAATGGCAGTTGCCCTGGGGCGAATTGTCAGGTTGTTCATTCATAACTCTCGAATTAACGATTTGAAATATCGACTTTTTCGCGAGCAAAAAAGTCGATATTTGGCGAGCGGGTCCAGCCCTAGCGGTATCTTTCGCAACCGACAAATACCGTTAGTCAAACCAGCCCCGCCCGACAAATATCTTTACTAAAAACCGTATTGGCGATCGATATTTTTGGTGAAAACCAGTTGTCAATATCGCTACCGGCAACTCTCAATCTTTTCCTGCTCTTTTACCCTTTTACCCGTACACTTCCAACTACCAATTTCCCATTGCCGATCAGGAAAATTAAGCTAAGGCAGGCACTTTCAAGTACAAGTGGGGATATAAGGGGAAGCGATCGCACAGTGCTGCTACTCGACGCAGGCAGTCGGCTGCGACGCTTTCATCATCTGGATTTAGCAGGCGATCGGCAATAATATTGCCAATCTCGGTAAATTCTGCTGTTCCCATTCCCCTGGTGGTCATCGCCGGCGAACCGAGTCTCAAACCGCTGGTGACAAATGGCGATGCCGGATCGAAAGGAACGGTATTTTTATTAGCAGTAATATTCACACCGCTGACTAATTGGTCCGCTAGCTTGCCTGTCATGTTTACCGATCGCAAATCAACTAGCATTAAGTGATTGTCCGTGCCGCCGGAAACGAGTTTTAAACCCCGCTGCTGCAACCGTTCCGCTAAAGCGCGTGCATTTTCAATTACTTGACCCGAATAAGTTTTAAATTCAGGCTTTAATGCTTCGCCAAAAGCTACTGCTTTGCCCGCAATGACGTGTTCTAAGGGGCCACCTTGAGTGCCGGGGAAAACTGCTTTGTCAAATTTTTTACCTAATTCCGGGTCATTAGTCATAATCAAGCCACCACGGGGGCCGCGCAGGGTTTTGTGAGTGGTGGTGGTGACTGCGTGACAGTGGGGGAGGGGGTTGGGGTGATGTCCTGTGGCGACTAACCCGGCGATGTGGGCGATATCGGCCAGTAGGTAGGCTCCAATTTCGTCGGCGATCGCTCTAAACTTCTCAAAGTCGATAATTCGTGAATATGCTGAATAGCCACAAATTAGCAATTTCGGTCGGTTTTCTTTGGCGAGTGCCAAAATTTCGTCATAGTCAAGCTGTTCTGTTTCTTGGCTGACGCCGTAGTGAAAAGCTTTGAACCATTTGCCGGATACGTTGACCGGCGAACCGTGGGTCAAGTGTCCGCCGTGGGACAAATCCATGCCCATTATTCCGTCTCCGGGTTCCAGCAAGCTCAAAAATACTGCAAAGTTGGCTTGAGCGCCGGAGTGGGGCTGGACGTTGGCGTGAGCGGCTCCAAATAGCTGTTTGGCGCGATCGATCGCAATTTGCTCGATGCCGTCAATAAATTCGCAGCCGCCGTAGTACCGTTTCGCTGGCAGTCCTTCGGCGTATTTATTGGTCAGCACTGAGCCTTGAGCGGCCATTACCGCTGCGGAGGTAAAGTTTTCGCTGGCGATGAGTTCTAGGTGGTCTCGCTGCCGCTGGAGCTCTTGCCCGATTAAATCGGCAATCAGCGGATCGGTTTTGGAAAGGAATTCTAAGTTAGTGTCCGTCACAATAATCAACCTCTTGACAGTTTTGGGATTGGGAATTGGGGATCTTATACCGTACTACGGATTTCGCACCATTGACATAAATATTACGTTGTGTTCAGGTTAAGCGGTTTGTCCCCAACTCCTGACATACAATGAAATTACTGGTGTGAAACCTGCCGGAGGTATCAAATGTTAGTCATTTTAATGGAAAATCAGATGCTTGCCCCTCAGTGTGTTTGCCAAAGTTGTTTGCTGGCAGATCGCACTGGTCAACCCCGCTGGAGCGGTGGAGAGCTTCGCTGCGGACATCCAGTTGCTAAACCTACGGAAAATTTGCCCGATCGGTACGAGTGTCAAATGGGCTTCGTCATTGCCAATATTAAATAAGAAAGCCTGCCGTTGGTAGTTGAGGCTGCTCCCTGCTGAGTGAAAAGCAAGTTCCGGCAGAGTCGAAACACAAACCCTGCTGCTGCGTTATCCTGAGTTTAATGGAATTCATAGTTAATCGATCGACTCAGGAGAGTTCATTATGACTTGGCGCGGATCTACAACTGTTCCAGACCGGATTTTTGCTTCTTTGCCTTATTTGCTCCCGTTGGTTGACGGGCTTGCCTTTGGCAGGTTTCTGTTTCAACAGTTTCCTGTCCTGCAACTGTTGTTGATACCGCTAGCTCCATTGATGCAAATTTATAGTTTGCCCTTTGCTAGCTTGATTATCTTCTTTGCCCTGTATTTAGGAGTAGTTAGAAACGAAAACATCAGTCACTTCATTCGTTTTAATGCGATGCAGGCGATTCTTTTAGACATTGTTTTGATGCTGTGCGGTCTGGTTTTGCCGATTTTTTCTAACGGTGTCCAAGTCGCATTTATTGCGGAAACTCTGTATAACATGGTGTTTTTGGGCGCTTTTGCTGCATTTGTCTATGCAGTCGTGCAGTCGCTTTTGGGACGCTATGCAGAGATTCCTCCGCTTTCGGATGCTGTTTATATGCAGGTACGTTAGTCCATTGGCAGTTGACAGTTTGCAGTTGTTAGTTGTTGGTGATAATTACCAATTACCCATTACTAATAACTACTGTATTTTCAAGACTGCCGATGCCTTCAATTTCGATGCGGACTCGATCGCCTATTTGTAGCGGTCCTACTCCTTGCGGCGTTCCAGTCAGTATCACATCGCCGGGAATTAGGGTCATTACTTGACTGATGTAGGAGACAAGAAAGTCTGGCGAAAATACCATGCGATCGATCTGGGATGACTGTACCGGTCGCTCGCTCTCATTGACAAAAGTCTGCAATTGTGCAGCAGGACTCAGTTCGCGGACAATCCAAGGCCCCAAGGGACAAAATGTATCGAAACCTTTGGCCCTCGCCCACTGGTTGTCCCGCTTTTGCAAATCTCTGGCTGTTACGTCGTTGGCGATCGTATAGCCCCAAATTTTGCTGTGTGCTTGTTCGGGAGTGCAGTTGGTACAATGTTCGCCAATTACCAGGGCCAATTCTCCCTCGTAGTCTACCCTTTCCGACTGCTGCGGATAACGAATCGCTGCACCTGCAGGGATGACTGCACTTGGAGGCTTGAAAAACAACAGGGGTTCTTCCGGTACGGGGGTTCCCATCTCGGCGGCGTGATCGACATAATTTTTGCCTACGGCTACAATTTTTGAGGGAGAGCACGGGGCGAGAATTTGGTAAGTATCTGGTGCAAGTTCCAAATCGGTTGGTTGTCCTTTTAACCAGGGCGGTGCATCAAATACTTGAACACTGTGGCTGAGTTGCAGTAAACCGTAATGGATGTGTCCTTGTGTTGTTTTTACTCGAACGTAGCGCTGGGCCATACTATTTTAGATTTTAGATTTTAGATTAAAACAGACTGACTACTTCCCGATAACGGGAATAGGACTTTCTGTAAAATACATAGGACTGACGCACGGGTGTCCAGAAACCGGGTTTTTTAACCAAAGTATTTGATTAAAACCCTCAATCTCGGTTAAAAAACCGGATTTCTTTGTAGGCGAGTGCGTTAGTCATAATACATATAAACATGGATCTAGGGATAATTTCTGAAAATTTATTGCTCGATCGACCTTTAAGATTTTTGCTGTATTATTTTTAACCCGCTTTCCGTGCAAATTCCGTGAAGCGGTTTGTCCCAGGAGTCAACGGGTAGTTGGGCCAGCAAGGCAAATTCAAAGATTGTGCCGATCGTAACTTTTGATTCCCACTCAGCTAAACTGAGCATTCTGTCGTAATAGCCGCCGCCGTAGCCCAAGCGACAGCCGCGAACGTCGCAGCCTACAGCAGGTACGAGGATTAAATCTACTTCTAAGTAATCTATTTTAGGAGCATCGGGTACGGGTTCAAGTATGCCATAAGCTCCAGTATGTAAAGCATCTCCGGCCTGCCAGATGTGCCACGATAGCTCTTTACCGACACAGCGGGGAAATCCCCATTTGCGGGGAGTTACAAATAGGGGACTTAAATCTGGTTCTTGGCGACAACTGAAGTAGGCGAGGATTGTTTTTGCTTGGGTAAATAGGGGCGAGTTTTGCAGATGATTGCAGATGCTCGCGCTTTTTTTTCTCCATTCTTGTGCTGATAGGGACTTGCGGGTGTGGAGGAGCGATTTTCTTAATTCAGTTTTAGTTAATGAAGGTTCAGCAGTATTCATATTTTCGATCGAATCTCTCGTTTTAGTTCCAGTCCGACAGGGGTTAAAAACCCCTGTCTCACAGCGAAAGTCCTCTTTTAGAGGACTACAACAATTAATTTCCTTTTCATCACATTCTTCAGTCGGTTTTAACCGACTTTAGCTTTGAGGCAAGGGTTGAAACCCCTGTCGGAATGTCGGACTGTCGGAAAGTATAAACCTACTGGATTTGAGAGCACATATTGTCTTACCACAGGACAAACGCTCAATAGCATTTCATTCTCCTGTTCTTCTATTTCAACTAACGATCGCCTGCCCAAAGATTGCAGCCCGTTGAATAACTCCGAGGGCGATAACTCGGCATTTTGTACCAATTGCTCTATTGAAACTGGGCCTTGCTTAATCAGGGTATGAAAAAAATAAGTTGAAAATCCCCAAGCTTTGTCAATACTGGTTTCTATGACTGGCATATTTAGCCTTTCATACCGTAAACCAGCAACGCCTCTTATTCCTACGGACTACTGACTAATGACTTCTTTTACTGTACTTGAGAGCCGTGAGCGCGGGGGTCAGAGCTACTTGTTTTCACAGGTCCTGTGGGGGGAGTAAAATTAGAAACTTGACCGCCACCTTGGGCGTGTGGCAGAGGTTTTCCTGCAATTAAAGCTTCTAAGTTAGCTTCCATAATACTGCGCGGCATTTCGCCCATCGTTTCCGCAACGGGGCTGCCTTTATCATTCAAATAGACAAAGTGCGGAATGCCATCTACTCGATATTTGGTGATTTCTGGCAGCCATTTGTCATTGTCTACATTCAGCATCACAAAATTCATCGGTTCGGCGTATTTCTGTTTTATCTCGCTCAGATCTTTAGCCATTGCCTGACAGCTACCGCACCAATTAGCATAAAATTCCATGAGTGTCGGTTTGCCATTTACCAAAGCTGTTTCTAATGGCGTTGAAGCTTTTGCCATGTCGGTGAGGCTGCTTGACGGCGTTTGGGTTTGCAGCCCTAAGAAGATGGATATTGAAAGGGCGATCGCTGTTAACACGATCAATAAGTTTCTGAGGCGCGCGGCGACTTTTGTTTCGGGATTTTTGACTGCGGGGGCGACAGTTGACTTGGGCGAATTCTGGGTCATAAAATAAATTACGGTTTGATTTTTATGTTTTTATTTTAAATAATAGATTTAGATTATAGCACATTTTGAGATAATCAGACCCATCTCATAAAAATTTGTGCTAGCTAAAGGCAGTAATTAGACCAAGTGCGCTAAAACAGAAGATACCAAAGATTGTTTGTAAATTACCGAGGACTTGCAGGGTGAAAAAACGGGTAACACTGACGTTTCCGCAACGATCGATCCAAATGCCTGTTACCTATCGACTGGCAAAGGATTTTAATGTTGCCGCCAACATTATCCGTGCTCAGGTGGCTCCGAATCAAGTGGGCAAACTGGTGCTAGAGTTATCAGGGGACATCGACCAACTAGAAGCGGCGATCGACTGGATGCGATCGCAAAACATCGGCGTTTCCCTAGCTAGCCGGGAAATACTCATAGACGAAGATATCTGCGTTCACTGCGGTTTGTGTACTGGGGTTTGCCCGACCGAAGCCTTGACCCTTGACCCCGAAAGCTTTAAACTAAGTTTTGCTCGATCGCGGTGTATCGTTTGTGAGCAGTGCATCCCTACTTGTCCGGTGCAAGCTATTTCTACTAACCTTTAGGTCTTGTACAAACTCATCATGATTATCATGTTTTTTGCGTCGTGGTTCCACTAATTGTGCCATAGGATGAAAAAAAACTCTTGGGTTTCCCTAACACTACTTTTTGTTACTTATTTCACTTTTGGCTGGAAATTGTCTGAGTTTGATGTGCCCCCGCACCTAACTTGGTTTTTAGCCATAGCTTCAATTTTAGTGTTAGCTGTTGCCTTGTCGTTCCCGCTGAAAGGGATAAAAGCCTTAATAATGCGGTGGTTTTCCAGTGATATTGGTGCTTTTCTTTCTATTATTGTAGGAGCTTTCGTGGCCGTGGTAGTTTTTGCCTGGATGCACCTTTTTGCTACTTGCTTACTCTTGATTTCAGCCGGAGCTTTGGCAAGACTCGATATTCAAATATCTGGTTGGAAAAATTGGCGGGCTTTTGCGGTATTAGCTAGCATTTGTTTAACTGGTGTAGCGTTGGGCGGAGTCCTGGAGTTTTGGTTAAAAACAGGCAAGCTCGTATTCTCTTAATGAAGAACGGGAAATTAACCCAACAAAATTCTATAACTTGCAACGGATATTTAGCCGACAACTATCAGATAGCCCATCAATAAAAATACAGCTTACTTTTTTGAATTTCCCACTCGGATTAATTACCCGTTCCGCGCCGCAATCATAGCAGTTTTTAAGCCTAGTGAGGTATAGGTTGTCAATGATCGATTCTCCGTTTAGCGTTACTAATTCCTAATTACTAATTACCGACGAACCCGGAGTCGAAATCAAAACCCCTAGGACTGTATTGAATTGTAGCGACTGTTGCTCAAAATGTTATTGCTAGGATCCCGCAAGTCCCGCAGCCAAAAACTCGATCGCAATAAAAAAGCAGCTTTCGGGAGCTGCTAGTCAGAATGCATGAGGTATTGTTCTTAGAATAGGACAGGTTGAATTAGATCGGTGCTGGGTTACATTTTTTGATACGGGAGAGTTGATGAGTGAATGGACGATCGTAAAATCGTCACATAGGAGGATAGCATTGATGCTAAATTTCCCGACAATCAAGTTAGCGTTTAACTGTCCTTGCGCCCTACAGCCCTTCAGCGGTGGGGCCCTTTTATTTTTAGGGAGAACTCAATAGCCGATTTTAACGCATCAGATGAGTCTGCCATTAGTTGTTGTATAAAATCTCGGCATCGCCACATCCTCATACATATAAAAGTTACGATTCACATCCACTCAAACCCGGTGGATTTCAAAATATTGGGTGGTTAAACGGACACACTGAGACAAAAATCAGTATTTTTACCGAAGTCATACCATTTTAGATTTTAGATTTTGGGAATGACTGATGAATCTGGTTGTTTGGAGCTTGTGTAGGGTTGCATTATTTTTGGGAACTAATACCAAAATTCCTCAGAAACCTGTTATTTTGTCAGCAACCCAATTTCTCAATGTATCAATTGAGATCGGGCCCGGTTTCTGGTTTGATAACTTTTTGGATTTCCTCCATCGCCCTAGTCGCGACTGCTTCAGGCCTTTCTCCCACACCAGCACAGACTCGGACATCTGCTTGAATGTAGAAACGCTCTCGCTCTTTCCAAAGGCTTTGCAGCTTAGATTTGATCTCGCCCTCCTGCAGTAGGGGTCGAGCGGTGTCCGAACGCAGTCGATCGTACAATTGATCTACAGGCACATCCAGCCAAACTACTACACCGTAGTGCAAGTAACCCCAATTCATCGATCGGGCCACAATGCCTCCGCCCGTAGCCACAACCGAATTTTGATAAGCAGACAATTCGCCGAGCACTTTACTTTCTAGTTCCCGAAAAGCCTCTTCCCCTTCTCGCTCGAAAATCTCAGCAATTGACTGATTAGCAACTCGAACAATTAGTTCATCAGTATCAAAAAAACGGTATTTTAATTTTCTTGCCAAAATCCGCCCTACCGTTGTTTTTCCCGCACCCATCATCCCGACGAGATAAATATTTACTCCCCTCAACCCCTCCACGGCCAAATCCTCCGATATTTTTCTATTTTTTCAGGTTAATCGAGCCGCCACTGGGGCTATCCTCGTCATCAAACTCATCACCCTCATCCAATCCCCAATCATCCTCTGCTTCTGCAAGAGGATTTATTTGTGCTTCATCAGCGGGTTTAGGAATCTCCCCTCCCGGAGGAACCAGCACTCGATACTCCGCATCGTATACAGACTCAGTTTGCCCCACCCCAGACTGGCTCGGATCTCGATAGCCGTAAGAATATACTGAGCCAGCCCAAGATTTGCTTTTCGGTTCCTGCTGAGCTTCGTAAGCCCTCGGATTTGCCGCTGGAACATCATTTACCTGCGGTCGATCGGGAAAATCGCGATCGTCCCCCCAATCGTCATCACCCCCTTGAGAGCCGGATTTTGAGCCATCTGAGACCCAATCATCCTCATCGTCTGCCGCTGCATAACTCCCCGGCTGAGCGTAATCCTTCGCCCCATCCGGGTTCGGAGTTTCTTGCAGGAAAGTCCGGGAACTGTAACCCGCCGGCGTACCGTAGTCTGTTCGGTAGGAACCAGCAGTCTGAGTTTGGCTATTTTCCCTATTCATATCCGGGTCAATTCCCTCTTTTCTAGGAGGGGGAGGTGGCGTGTAAGGTGTTCTCCTGTCCTCTGGGAAAGTATCGGGACGGCTGCGACTGTCGCGGCCGGTGCGGGTCCGCGTTGCAGATAGGTAATTTGAAAAAGCCAGCAAACCAGAAATCAATAAAGATGTGAGAGCTCCCACCGCCATGCTGAGCAAAATCCAAATAGATAAGGGCAAAGCAGGCGATCGAACTCCCAAAAATACCAGCGATAATGCCGGCTCCACATTTTGCAGGGCAAAAATAGTCAGCCCTACCACAATTACTAGCAAAAATACAGGTCGCATATTAAAAATATTGGTAATTGGTAATTGGGAACTTGTGCTGAGCGTAGCCGAAGTATTGCTAATTGGAAATTGCTAATTGAAACTAACACATCATCAATAACCAGTAACCAACTGTCAACTGTCAACTGTCAACTAACTCCCTTCTTCTTCCTTCCAGCGTTTGAGAGGAACGCAATCAATCCCCAACTGGTCTAAAGCGCGAGCCACCACAAAGTCTACCAAATCTTCAATAGTTTGCGGATTGTGATACCAAGCAGGAATCGCTGGTACAATTCTAGCTCCAGCTTCCGCCAAGGTAGTCAAATTCCGCAGGTGAATCAAGCTAAAAGGCGTTTCGCGAGGCACGAGTACCAATTTTCTCCCTTCCTTGAGCTGAACGTCGGCCGCCCTTTCGAGCAAATCCGAACTCAAGCCAGCCGCCAATTTGCCCAGCGTACTCATGCTACAGGGAATAACGATCATTCCTTGGGTGCGAAAGGAGCCACTAGCAATATTAGCACCGACATCTTGCCAGGGATGGCACCGAAGTTTACCCATTGTGGCTACTCCTGCTTGTTCCCGCCAGAATTCCTCTTGAAGCGTCGACTCTGCGGGCATTCTGGTGTTCTGTTCGCTTTGCCAAACCATGTAAGTAGACTTGGAAGCGACCAGTTCGATCGCGCGATCGGCTTCCAACAAATATTTCAATGTTCGCACCGCATAAATCAGTCCCGATGCACCAGTCACTCCTACAATTAGGGGGTAGTTATTCGTCATTAGTTATTTGTTACTTGTCGGTTGACTGTTGTTAGTAATTAGTTGTTAGATCAAATCTGTTAATATCGTAATTCTTCCTATCTCTATTTTCTTGATCTGCGTGAATCCATTGTCATCTGAGGTTAATACATTCTATTTTTTTACCGCCGAAGGCCGATTAACACAGATTAACGCAGATGAATTATAGAAATTGCGGTTGCACAGTCCGTAATTGTTTAGTTTTGACTGGATTTTACGCCAGACGATGCTATCGGATTGGATATTAGTCATTAATTGTTTATTGATGATTGCTTAGTATAGTTTGCCGCCCACTTCTAAATACTTAGTTGCCAGACAATGACAACTAAGTATTTAGAAAAGTTAACAGTTAACAGTCAACAGTCAACTGATTATTCATCATCATCAAAAGCTTGACTGCCACCGCCAACTGCAACTAAATCAATTTGCTGGCGGTAGTAGTCAACGCTCTTGACTTGAACTTCTACCCGATCGCCCAAACGGTACTGATTGCGGTTTTTGCGGCCCACCAGAGTTTGCTGGCGCGATCGATATTCGTACCAGTCATCCTTCAGCGAAGAAACGTGCACCAATCCCTCAACACGCAAGATGTCGCTCTCCGGCGGCCGCACCTCAATTTCCACAAAGAAACCGTAAGACTGTACACCTGTAATCAAACCCTGGAAAGTTTGCCCGGTGCGTTCTTTCATCAATCCGGTTTTCTTCAATCCCTGCAAATCGCTTTCAGCATCCTCAGCAACCCTTTCGCGTTCGGTTAGGTGTACTACTACCGATGCAAACTCCGTCTCAAATTCGTGGTGCAAATCTGGGGGGAGAACATTCCAAGTAATTTGACCGTGACAGGAGGAATGGTGCAAGTCAACTTTTTCCTTAGCCCGTGTTGTGCGGCTGCTGCGGCCTTGCTCGAACACCGCTTGCAACACCCGCAGTACCAGCAAATCGGCGTAGCGGGAAAGCGGCGAAGTGCAGCGCGTGTAACCCTCTGACAGCCCCAAACCGAAGTGGGGCTTGGGAGTGGTGCTGTAAACAGCGGGCTTCATGGTGTCTTCTAGCAGGTAGGTGAGAACTCTTTCGGACTTAAGGCCGGCAAACTGCTGGGTAAATCGCTGAAAGTCCAAGGGCAAAACTTCTTCTTCGGTTTCGAGATACAGTTCGCCTCCGAGGTTGTTGGAGAGTTTGATGAACTCTTGAATGTCTGCCGGGTCTGGCATCGGCTGGACGCGGTAAATTGCTGGGACTCCCAAGGCTTGCAGGTGAGTGGCGACGGCTTGGTTGGCAAGTACCACCAACTCTGACACAGCGGACTGCGCGGGGGGAGCGACTGCAAAAGCTCCTAATTCGCCTTCATCGTCGAAGTGAGAGTTAGCATCGGGCAAATTTAGTTCAAAAGCTCCCCGCTTCAGCCTTGTCTGTCTGGCTGCCTGTGAGGCGGCACCAAGTTGATCGAGGAAAGGACGGAGGGCGGAGGACAAAGGGTGCTCTTCGGCATCGCCTGGTTCGAGAATTGCTTGAGCTTGCTCGTAGGTGAGGTGGTAGTCAATTTGAATGACGCTGGTTTGAATTTCGTATTCTAGGAGTTCTCCTGATTCGTCGAGGGTGAGCAGTATGCTGAAGGCCAGCCGTTCGGTATCTGGCAGCAGAGAGCAGCGCTCGTTGAGGGTTTCTGGCAGTACGGCGATGATTTTTTCTCCCAGATGGGCGGCGGTGCCTCGCTTGCGGGCTTCGCGGTCGATCGGGGTTTCTGGCTGCACGTACTCGGCGGCGTCGCTGATGTGGATTCCTATTTGCCAGCGGCCGGGCTTCAGGGTTTCGATCGACAAAGCGCGTTCCACTGGCGGATCGGACAGGAATGATGTCGGATCGAACTCGTTTTCGGCTCCTCCCTCGGAGAGATTTTCCTCCTCAACTTGAGGGGCATCGTTTGCGCTCTTGGTTGTTCCCGGTTCGTTTTTGCTGAAGCTAACAGTCAGAATGTTACGCAAATCTAGGCGTTTTTTGATGTCGGTTTTTTTGACTTTGCTGGGCAAATTTTCGGCTGCTTTGATGACGGCGGCGGGGAACGATCGCGGCAAGTCGTGTTTGCAGCATACGATGTCGAGGTCGTCAGCGGCTTCGGCGTCGGAACCGAGTACCTGTACTACTTTGCCGACTGGGCGGTGCGTGCCGAGGGGGTAGCGTTTGACTTCGACGTGTACTAGGTGGTCGATCGCCTCTTGGAGATTTGTGCCGTTTGCGAGCAAGTCTAGTTCAAACAACAGGCGATCGTCCAGGGGGATTGCTCTGTAACTGACTCGGCCGGTGGGGGTGGCGGTTTGCTTGACTCGCGCCAGTACCGAGGGGTTGGCGCGTTCGAGGATGAGCATGACTTCGCCTTCGGGCGATCGGCGGCGGCTACCTTCTTTGATGATTTTGACTAAGACTCGATCGCCATTCCAAGCTGTCGAGAGGTGACTTTCCCGCACGTAAACGTCTTCTGAGCCTTCGGCGTCTTGAATTGCAAAGCAAAATCCTTTGCTAGAACAGCGCAGTTTTGCTTCTACTACGTCGTCTTCAGCTACTCGGCGGTAGCGGCCTTTGTCTTTGACTAATATGCCAATTTTCTCTAGAGCTTCTAATGCGATTTGAAGTTTGAGTTGACTGGTGGCGTCGTTGCAGTCGAGTTTTTTCTCCAATGCTTTTGGGGCCACTAATTTGTCTTCTGTAAAATTTGCCAGCAGTGCAGCGATAGAAAATTCCATGTAGCGATCGATCCTCTTGTTTCCAGCAATTAGTCTAATTTTGGCGAAATCAGCCGCACCCCCTCGGGCCCTCGTAGTGCCTGCTTCCCAACAAATGCGCGGGTTGATAGGTGGAGACGCGAGCACAGCCACCTTGTTTCATCGCGAGGTTTTTTTGAGATTCTCTCCCGACACCGGCTTGGTGCTAATTGTCTGCTGTCTGTCTTGAACTGACTGCTGACGGTGCAGACAAATGTCCCGCACGCTATTCCCCAATACAATTTTTTAGCGTTGGTTTATTTGCTTTTAGGTCAGCAGCGCCGAGCAATTCGCGAATTAGAAAGCCCCTGTCGGTTCTTAAAAGATGGCTCGATACTGAAAGCAACGGCTTGAGTCGAGGATGAGCCGATGGAGGGATGGAGATGGAGAAAATGTGCATTTCTTCCTTCTGCCTTGTTTCCTTCTGCCTTGTTCCTTCTTCCTTTTGAAGTGCCTCTTGCCTCTTGCTTTAGCAAAGAACTTACCGGATCGAGGCAAAATTGCTAGTAGCTCGCCGCTGCGATGCCCCTGTTTTTTTGCACGCGATCTGCCCTTGCGGACAGAGGTGCAACGAGCGGGTCGGGAGCAATCTGTGCTGTAGAAAGTGCAAGGTACACAAAACCGGAGACTTTTACTACTTTTGCTTAGTTGCTGTGTCATCTTCTATATATAGATAATGACGCCCGATGCTTGTTAGCTTAAACCGCTGGATGTGGCATGGGGTTTAGTGGCGTGTAAGGTGGCGCGGATGACTCACCTTTAATTTATTGTATGTTGAATAGGTGCTTTGAGAAAATTGTTTTCTCTAGGCTGTACTACACTTAAGTCATAAGCCCCTTCTGGTTTCGGGGTCAAAAAATTATGTTTGCTGAATTTCGCGCCCTTTATCCCGCTGGACAGTTAATCTGTGAGTTGCTGACTGTTCATCACGGTAAGTTTGTTGTTCGCTGTCTGGTTCAGGTTGACGGCAAAACTCTTGTTACGGCTATGTCGGCTGCTGAGTCTGTTGAGGATGCTGAAGACCGCGCCCGGTTGCGAGCGATCGCTATTCTTGGATTTGCTCAGCCCGCAAGTGCGATCGCGAGTGTTGCTGCTGTTCCCTCTCCTCCTGCTGTTCCCTCTCCTTCTGCTGTTTCCCCCGTTGCTGCTGTTCCCCCTCCCCCTCCTGCTGTTCTGGTTCCTGTTGGCCCGACAAGTGTTCCTCTTCCTGTTCTAGAAATGCCTGTTGTTGACAAATCGCCTGAAACACATCACAGCAATTTTGTCAAGACTGAAACGAAATTAAATGAAGAGCCGATCGCACCTGTACCGGAACCGCTGCCGCCAAAGGTCGATCGGACGGAGGCTACTGGATTTGTACCGAAGCAGTTAGACTCGGACGCTTGGCTTTCTTCTAGCTACGGCGAACCACTTCAGGAACTGGAGGTGCCGACTGCTAGCCAAAGTGAACTGCTACAGGGTGCGGCCGAAGTCAGGGAATTGCAACCGATCGCAGTGGGAATCCCCAGCGATGCGATCGAGGATAATTCTGATACGATCGCCGAAATAGACGCCATCCTCAAACGCCTGCAATGGAAGAAAAAACAGGAAAGCGACTGTCTCGAACAAAATTACGGCAAGTCGTCGCAGAGAGAGCTTTCTAGCGAACAGTTGGTAGATTTCCTAGAATATCTGGAAATCTACAGCAGAACTACTGAGGAAATCAAGCGGTTGGGCTGGACTCCCAACCAAGGAAAAGATTATCTCAAACAAGGTTATGGCAAAGAAGCGCGCCATTTCTTAAATCAAGTAGAATTGCTCGACTTTCTGCAATATCTCGAATCTTTGCCCTAGTAATTATGTAGGGTTTCTAGGTATGATGTTTTTTGATAAAAAGCTACATATAGCAGTTTTCAATTGTATGAAATACAGTAAGGACTTCACTATGACGCCGTGTCATGCGCCCCAGCATCTGTACTTCAATTAACAGAAAACTGCTATATGAAAGTTAAAAATTAAAAATCAAAAATGAGGAAATATTCTTCATTTTTGATTTTTAACTTTTCATTTAGACGACAGCGACGATCGGGCGGCTGGCGGAAGGACGGCGATCGATCACTTGATCGACTAATCCGTAGTCCTTTGCTTCTTCAGCGGACATGAAGAAATCCCGTTCGGTATCTTCTTCAATGCGGGAAAGCGGCTGACCGGTATGGTTGGCAAGATGTTCGTTCAGGCGGCGTTTGTGGTACAAAATTTCTTTTGCCTGAATTTCAATATCGGTTGCTTGTCCTTGAGCTCCGCCTAGAGGTTGGTGGATCATAATCCGGGAGTGAGGCAAACTCATCCGCTTGCCTTTAGCGCCGGCACTCAACAGAAAAGCGCCCATGCTGGCTGCCAAACCGAGACAAATAGTGCAAATGTCGGGGCGGATGTGGTTCATCGTGTCAAAAATGCCCATACCTGCTGTTACCGAACCCCCTGGGGAGTTGATATAGAGGTAAATATCTTTCTCCGGGTCTTCGGCGTCTAAAAATAGCAATTGGGCAACGATCAGGTTAGCCAAGTCTGAGTCAACCTGTTGGCCCAAGAAGACGATGCGATCGCGCAGGAGTCGCGAGTAAATGTCAAAGGCGCGTTCGCCGCGACCGGATTGTTCTATAACTGTTGGGATCATTGACGCCTGCCTGCCTATTACGTATCTTTTTTTAATTTTAGCGATTAGGGCTCAGTTATAGTTAGCGATCGGTGGCTTGCGATCGAGAAATCGGCAAAATCCTTGAACTGGGCGGGGTTGGGGCGGTAATTTGTGGAAGTTGTGGCGGGGGTGCGATCGGATTTCCGATCCTGCAGGCGATCGATGTTGAGGCAGCGGACATCAATAAACGTTAAATGTTGTTATGTGGCGATCGTATCATTGCGAAAACTCAAATCGCTCGATCGCGGCTGACAGTAGGAAAATGGTCTAGAAACTCATTTAGCGAATCACCAGCTTCGAGACAATCAAGCAGAGTTTTCATCAGGACGCGAGTACCAATAAAGACAGGAGTTCCACCTAAAATATCGGGGTCGCTATGAACGATAGTAGCTGCGTATTGCAAAGAAAAGGTTGTGACATCAAGAAAATCTTCCTCAATCCAGGTATCACTTGGCTCGAATAGCCTGTTAGTTTCCATCGCTAAATCCCCACTGAAAGTCCATCGCATGAATCTTTTCTATCAAAGCTGAAACTTTAACGGGTGAATTATCAGGTACTAAATCCCGATCGACTATTTGTTGAGCCGTGGCAAGATTTTGACTTCCTATATCATCACTCGTATGAAAGACGAGACAATTCACTTGACTAAGACGAGCCGACAGGAGTTGCAAAAGGGCCATCAGGACACGATTACCACCATAAGCTCCGCATCCCCAAAACCCTGTATGAATAATCAACCTGGGTGCTTTAGACAACTCTAAATGTGACTCAATTCGTGCTGCTGAAAATCCAGTAAAGGCTGTTTTCAGGATGTATTCAATTTCTGCACTGCTATAAGAATCCTCGCCATAGGAAGGAGCTTCTATCGCAATGATGTTTGTGATTGTAGGCGGGTTTAGAGGTTTTGTAGCTTGTCCGATCGCATCTGATGTAGCTCGTCCAAAGTTGTTGCCGTAAAGACCAAAAGGTCGCCCTTGTTCTGGATTGCGATCGGTAGAAATTGCACACCTCCGTTCCGCCCCACGAATCAGAATCGGTGTAGGTTGTTCGCTCTCAACTGTCAATGGCTTAATGTTATAATCTAGTAAAGCTTCTCGCAGTGAACTGAGTGATGGATGTTCGGCGACCTGCATTTCATCTTGGGCAAATAGCGAACCCCCATAAGCACAAAAAAGATCGTGATGAGCGAAATTGAGATACCACTCCATCTGAGTGTTATCTTGGGATGGCTCGTACTCAAAATATCCCTTTCGCTCAGAAAGATCGGTCTGATGTTCGAGAGGAGAAAAATATTCGGGAAGTGGCATTGCATACCATCGAGAAAAAGCTAATTGACCTCGATGAGTGCATCCAGGTGGACAACAAATGTCATAAACGAGCTTCTTATTAGGGTGGTAAAATTTTGGTGGGTGAGAATTCATCAGAGCTTGCGTATCAAATGTCTGCCTACTGAGCAAGCTATCTAAGAAGTCGTTCATTGCTCTCTCCCTTCCAACATTGAAACACTTTTTTCAAACGTTAACCGCTAAAGACTGTGGATGTCAAGACCTACTAGCTCTTAGATACCAGACTTCTTCAAGAAGTCCGATATCTGGGGTATCTGGTTATTCTGTTTTTTTAGGCAGGCTTACTTATTGCTGACTACTCAAATTTTAATCTGCCAACCTCGGCGGTACATTCCATACAAAATTAACCACCAAAATAATACCGCAGTCACGGCAAATGCCAGGGAACCATTCAGTGGCCCCGCCCACGGCACAAACCAGTTTTCGTAAATCCAACTGTAAGTTGTTGGAACATTTCCACCAGTACCGATATGAGTTTTTAAGAGAATTCTGGCAACTATACCGGAAGCGACAAACAAGAAAATTGCATTCAATCCCATGATTTCAAACGGCCTCCCCCATTTCCAATCCCGCACTTCTATTGTTTCGTAGCAAGCTGCTAGCAATAGCAAGGTCCAACCTGCGGTAAACACTACATAGGAACTCGTCCAAAG
The DNA here is from genome assembly GCF_036701355.1 of Microcoleus sp. Pol12B3. Lineage (NCBI taxonomy): Bacteria > Bacillati > Cyanobacteriota > Cyanophyceae > Oscillatoriales > Microcoleaceae > Microcoleus > Microcoleus sp. Pol12B3. The sequence goes on along the minus strand of NZ_JAUBQS010000028.1, from coordinate 37,030 downwards.
TTGTTTGTTGATCGGAAATAAAAATCCCCACAAATGGCCGATTACCACACAACAGATGCCGCCGATTGCTAAGTTGATACTGGTGCGGGTTTTGATGGGCTGCACTCGCAGCCATTCTCCGGTAAAGTAGCCTGTGAGGACTGTGACAACTGCGGGTAAGGTACTCAACAGTCCTTCGGGGTCGAAGGGGCCGCCTTTGTACAGGTGTTGGCTACCGAGAATTAGCCGATCGACATATCCCCCTAAATTTCCTTCTGGCGTGAGTTCGCCGGCAGTGTACCCCCCTACAGCAAATACGGTTAGTGCGCCCCAATAGCCCAAAAGCACGGCAACAGCGAGCAGTTTTTGATTGCGGGGGGAAAGGTTGAGAATGGCGATCGCACTGATGAAATAAGCTAAGCCGATGCGCTGCAATACTCCCATGATGCGGATTTTACCGAAGTTTTCGACCGGGGCGCTGTTGAGAAGTACGTCAAGGGCGATCGAAGATGTATTTAGCAGCAATCCTAATATAAATAGAATCGCGGCGCGGCGCGCAATTCGCCAGTAGATATTTGAAGAAGGAAGAAGAAAAAAGGAAGAAGGAACAGGGTTTTTGGTGGATTCTGATTTTTCCTTTGTTTGTGTAATTTTTGAGGTTTCTATTGCAGTTTTTGGATAATTTTGAATATACTTAGGCAGCGAGAAAGACATCGCGCAGCCAACGATGAACAAGAAAAACGGAAATACTAAGTCTGTCGGGGTGCAGCCGTGCCATTCTGCGTGATCTAGCGGTGGATAAACGTGTTCCCAACTACCGGGGTTGTTGACTAGAATCATCGAGGCGATCGCAATTCCGCGAAAAACATCAAGGGATTTGAAGCGCATAAATTAAGTTATTTGTTCACTGTTCACTGTTCACTGTTCACTATCTTAGCGGATGCCCATTTCCTAATTCTTTTCAGCCCAATTCCCAATTCCCCATGCCCCATGCCCCATGCCCAATTACCTATTAGCTAAATTTCAATACCTTCCAGAGTCATTATGACTGCATTTTTCATCAACATATCGCAGCGTTCTGCATAAAAAGATGCTGCCTTATCATACTTGTTGATTTGCAAAACCCGCAAAAACATTTGCCTTGCTTGCGCGAATTGCTGCTGGTAGTGAAAAAAAATTCCCTGTTCAAAATAAGTTTGAGTTTGTGCTTTTAATTCGATCATTGTCGGCGAGTCGCCATCGTAAATTTCAAATACCGCAACAGGTGTTTGTTTTCCTTTGACTTGAACGCGATCGAGAAACCTGCACTTGTAATGTTGAGGATCGTCTATCCGGCAAAGGGTTTGGACGCTAGCTACAATAGCAACTCCATAAAGCTTTGTCAATCCTTCCACACGGGAAGCTAAATTAACAGCATCAGAAATCACCGTACTTTCCATTCGTTCCGCTTCGCCAATCGTACCTAACATTAAAGTCCCCGTATGCAAGCCAATCCCTATCGAAATAGGTTGATAGCCACTATTTTGCCTGTGTCTATTATAAATTTTTACTTGCTGCTGCATCTCAATTGCTGCTTGCACAGCATCTTCAGCCCTGTTAGGAAACAAAGCCATAATCCCGTCACCAATATATTTATCTATAAAACCGTTGTACTCGCGGATAACTGGGCCAACTCGGCTTAAGTAAGAGTTGAGAAATTCAAAGTTTTCTCGGGGAGACATACTTTCTGACAGACTTGTAAATGAGCGAATGTCGGCAAACATAATCGTCATTTCTGCCTGTACAGAGTCTCCTAGTCTGGCATCAACAATGCTTTCTCTTTTGAGAAATTTCAAAAATTCACGGGGTACAAAACGAGCTGATGCGGCGGCAATTTTTTCTAGTTCGCTTTTGCTGGATTCGATTTGATTGAGCGATCTAAATGCTCTCAGTGCGGTGACTACTGTGGTAAATAATTTTTTGTTAGTAAGTTCTGTTTTGGTTTTGTAATCATTGATATCGTAGCTGACAATTACTACATCTTCTGGTACTTGTCCGGGCTGTCCAGTGCGTAAAATAATTCGCACAATTTGATTATTTAAAATATCGCGGATGTATTTAACTACTTCCAAGCCTGCTTCTTCTGTCTCCATAACTACATCGAGTAAAATCAATGCTATGTCGTAATTATTTTGGATAATTTCTTTAGCTTCTTTCCCTGAGTAAGCGCTGATAAATGTTATAGTCTTACCTTCAAATTTAAAATCGTTTAAGGCTAGTTTAGTAATATTATGAATTTCTATTTCATCATCTACAATTAATATTTTCCAACTTTCTTCTAGCGGTTTTTGTTCCGCCTCGTCTTCCTCGGCAAATATTAATTCATCGTCCCCCGCCCCGATTAATTCGTCATCGCCTGCTGCCAACAGGTTTTTACTAGCTTCTGACATATATCGTTCTCCTATATAAAACTTATATCCATGTTGGCGGTCTAATAACTAACTGCTCATTTTAGCGGGAAATTCAATCATAAATCTTGTCCCTTTATTTAGTTGACTTGTGCAGCTAATTGTGCCTTTTAGCTTTTGAGTAACAAGGTTATAAATAATGTGCAGTCCCAATCCCGTGCCTCCCTGACCTCTTTTGGTGGTAAAAAATGGTTCAAAAATTTTACTGAGATTTTCTGGGTCAATTCCTTTGCCGTTATCGGCATATTCAAATATTAGCCGATCGCCCTCTAGTTTGAAATCAAAAGCCAGAACTCCTTCGTCTTCTACCTCGTAGGCGTGAATTAGCGAATTCAACACCAGATTTGTCACAATTTGACACACTACGCCGGGGTAACTGTCCACAACAATATTTTCATCACACTCAATCTCTATTTTGTGCTTAGTTCTTTTGAGTTTGGCACTTAAGGATGTCAAAATTTCCTCTAGATAGTTTTTAACATTAAACCTGCGTTTTAACTCGCTAGACTGATCTACAGCTACTTCTTTAAAACTGTGAATCAAGTCTGCCGCCCGCGTGAGGTTAGATAAGATCATATTACTGCTTTGCACGGCGGTATCCAGAAACTTTTCTAATTCGGAACGTTTTATTTGGCCGTTACTGTAAACCTCAAAAAACTTTGTGGCTTTTTCAGCAAGCAGGGAGGCGGCGGTGATGCCGATGCCGATGGGAGTATTGATTTCGTGGGCAACACCTGCAACTAACCCTCCGAGAGCAGCCATTTTTTCCGATTCTACCAGTTTATTTTGAGCTGATTTTAAGTCTTCTAAAGTTTGGGAGAGTTCGGAGGTACGCTGCTGTACTAAATTTTCGAGATTCTGATTGAATTGGTGCAAGTTGGCGTAAAGTTGAGCATTTTTGATGGAGATAGAAATTTGAGAAGACAGCAGTTTTAATATTTCTAACCTGTCTTGTGTAAAAGCGCCTGTAGTCAGATTGTTTTCTAAATATAGAATGCCAGTGAGTTGGCTTTGATTAATTAACGGAGTGCAAAGAATTGATTTAGGTTGAACTGCCATTATATAGGGTGTGCGAGTAAATTGCCCTTCGCGGGTGGCATCGTTTAAAACTATACTTTCTTGGGTGCGGGCGACGTAATTCACAACTGCAACTGCCAGCAAAGTTACTTCTCGATCGTCGGCTACAAAATCTATCGGAATTGATTGCATGACAGCAATGCGATCGACATCTACAGATCCTGATGCTTCAATCACCCATTGACCCTCTTTTTCTAGTATTAAAAAGCCTGTTTGCGCCCCCGCATTTTCAATAACAATTTTCATCATTTTTGCCAGCAGCTTGTCTAGAACTATTTCGCCTGCTAAGGTTTGCGATGCTTTAACTGCTGTGGTCAAGTCTAGCACGCCTGCACTGTCGTTGGTAGTGGAAGCGCTGCTGGTAGATTTGTGAGTTTCAATATTAGTTAAAATCGAGGCTGAAGTTAGCAAGTGCGAGTATTTTGATTCTAAATGCGCTGCTTTGGCTGTTGCTCCCCAGCGCTGATAACAATAACGCGCTTCTGTTAAGTAAGTTTTAGAATTTTTTTCTCGTCCTATGGATAGATAAAATGCTCCTGCCAATTCTGCTGCTAGTGCTTGTACTTGTATGTATCCGTTTTCTTTGGCTCCTTCAATTGCGCGATCGTAATATTCCATTGCTCTCACCACATTGCCCAAAACGCGCGCTTTTTCTGCCGTAAGTAAGTCGCATTTGTGCTGAAGATTCATGGGCGCAGACAGCGCTTTTTGTTGCAGTTTTTTCCGGTTGCTGACAGCGTAAAAAATATGCTCTTCTTGTTCTTCATTTGTGGCATATGGATAGGCTGCTAGCCGGGCTAGAGAATCGTAAAACTGGTATTCAGAAACATTAATAAAGCCTGCAACTCCGTCTAAATATACTTCGGCTTGCGCTGCATTTTCTAGTGCTGTAGCAGTATCTCCAAATAAATATGCTAGTATTAGCTTTTGCAAATAAAAGTGCTGGAGTCCCACGCGATCGTTAGCTTTCAACAGCAGCGATAACAATTTTTCTTCGCTGTATGCTTTACCTAATACAATGTGCGGACTTTCCAATTTTCCCATCAATTGCAAAATAGTTTGCCGATATATTTGGTTCCAAGTCAATACAGTTTCTTGCTTGAGTTGAAACAGCAAATGGTTGTAACTTACCATTCTCCGTTCCAGTTGTGGCAATTCTTGACCGATAAAATACAAAGACTGACAAATATTTACGGCTGCATATCCGACACATTCTAAATCCCCATTTTCTAGCGCGCTTTGATAGGCGTCCTCTAATAGCGGCAAAGAGTCTTTAACGTGATGCTTGCCGTTCATCAAAATGAATGCTACTAAATTAAGCGTTTTGCTTTTGAATTCTAACGCATTTAATCTATCGCTCAAATTTAAAGCTAATTGACCAAAGCGATCGCCCGATTCAATATCTCTAACTATTCCTTTTAAAATTGCTCCGTAATTAGCATAACCGAAGGCAGAAAAAGTAGAATTTCCGTAATTAATAGATAAATTAACTTGCTCGCACACAATCAGAGGCAGCAGCACAGGTTCAACTATAAATGTAGCTGAAAACATACTGGAAAGCACGCGCATAGTTGCTAATTTATGCGGATTTGTCATAATGGGCAAGTTAATTAAATCTTCTATTTTCTTTCCGGTTAAATAAGCTGCGGTTTTAGCCAGTGCTTGCTGAATGTGGAGGGGAATCGGCGATTCGGGAAAGTTTATCCCTAACATTGTTAGCGCTTCGCGACCAATTTTTACCGATTCTTGGAGTTTGGTTTGCATCCCACAAGCTATGATTCTGATTTCAAACACTTTAATTTTGTCTAGTTCATTTTTTGCGTGTTGCAGAACAATTTCAGCCCATTTTTCCATTTGCTCAAAGTCGGTATTGAGGTAAGCAGCTTCTGCTGCTGACTCGTAAAGTGCAAGAGTCAAGTCGTAGTCAGTTTGCCAACTTTCGGGTGCCAGCAGTTCAATACCTGTGGTTAAATATTTCAGGGCAAGTTCGTAAGCTGCACTTGCTTTTGCTTTGCGACCTGCCATTAAATTTAATTGGCATAATTGAAATTTTTCTAATTGGCTGATGATGCTCTCTTTGGCAAAATTTAGTTGGTTTACGGTATCAAAAATATGCTCTTCTAATTGTTCTGGCGGTGCATTTTTGAGTAAAAAATTGCCTATTTTTAGATGGATTTCTTGTTTCTGAGAAGCGGATATTAAAGCATAAGCTGCCTGCTGCACTCGCTCGTGCAAAAATTTGTAAGTTTCGCTAGAAACATTCGCCACTGGCAGGGAAAATTTGTCGCTAAAATCTCTAGATATTGTGTCTGTTACTTCTGTACTTGCTGCTAGTGCGATCGGAATTTTGTAGGCGTTATTCACGAGCAAAATCAGACCGGACTGAAGTGCCTCACCGAGGTCTGTTGCTGCGGACGCCAGAGGTTTTTCGGCGATTGTCGAGAGAGTTTTTAAATCAAATTTGTTCCCGATACAAGCGGCTAAATTAAGCAGTTCCTGGGTATTCTCTGAAAGTTTCTGAATGTTATCTATCATTAATTCTACAACATTGTCCGTTATTCCCATTTCTTGTATTTGTTCGATATCCCACTGCCATTCGCCTGTGATATGGCATTTGTTCACAACTTTTTTTGAGATTGGTTGTGCTAAAACCGACTGGTTAGTTTCAGCTAGATGGCTCACATTCTTCGATGGATAAAGTTTAAATTTAATCAAACTTTTTGAGTGCAGAAATTTTATTAATTGAGTTAAAAAGAATGGATTTCCATCAGTTTTTTGATAAAGCAACTCGGCTAAACTTAGCGAGTTTTCGGGGGCGCAGTTCAAAGTATCGGCAACGAATTGGTTGACGCTGCTTATATCTAAAGGCAAAAGGGCGATCGCCCTTACAGTGCCGCCTGCTTTTTTAATTGCTGAGGCGGTCACCATTAGAGGATGATTTGCATCTACTTCTTGCTCTCTATAAGCTCCAATTATTAATAAATATTGAGTTCCCAGGTCAGTTGCTAGCAGTTCTATTAACTTGAGAGATGCTGAATCGACCCACTGCAAGTCGTCCAGGAAAATTACTAGGGGGTGTTCTTTTTGAGCAAAGACGCGGATGAAGTTTTGAAATACTAAATTAAAGCGATTTTGAGATTCATTTGCTCCTAAATCTGGAACGGGGGGCTGCGGACCGACAATCAGTTCTAATTCTGGAATAGCTTCAATAATGACTTGGCAGTTACCGCCGAGTGCTTTTAAAATTTTTTCTTTCCAAAGATGGATTTCTGCAGCATTTTCGGTGAAAATTTGTCGCAACAAATCTTGAAAAGCTTGGAGTAAAAAAGCGTAGGGAATATCGCGCTTAAATTGCTCAAATTTGCTGTCAATAAAATATCCGCTTTCCGACCGAATCGGCTTGTAAACTTCATATACTAACGAAGATTTTCCCACACCGGCACCACCAGAAATTAGCACGATTTCTGTATTGCCTCGCCTCATCTGCTGGAAGATACTGAGAAGCATATTAACTTCTGCTTCTCGCCCGTAAAATTTTTGGGAAATTTGCAGGTGACTTGACTGATCTTGCTCGCCGAGGGTTATGTGGGAAATTTCGCCTGTATTTTGCAGTTGAGCGAGACAATTTTCCAAGTCGTACAAAAGTCCGAAAGCACTTTGATACCTGTCTTCGGCTGTTTTTGCTAAGAGTTTTATGACGATATCGGAAACGACTTGAGGAATCTCCTTGGTTCCTACTTGATTGATTCTGCCTTCGATGCTTCTGCTTTCTACTTTTTGCTTTCTGTTTTCACAAGGAGAAACTGGCGTTTTAGCAATATGGCAGTGTACTAATTCCATGGGATCGATCGCCTTAAAAGGCAATTCGCCACAAAGCATTTCATAAAAGGTGACGCCTAAAGAATAAAAATCGGTGCGGTAGTCGATCGCCCGATTCATTCGTCCCGTTTGTTCAGGAGACATATAGGCGAGAGTGCCTTCGAGTAAATGGGGATGGCTGGGGGCAGGGTTTTCGCCCGGTAGCAGGGAGGCGATCGCAAAATCAGCAATCTTGACATCTCCTGTCTTGATATTGACAATAATATTGCTGGGTTTAATATCTTTGTGAATAATGTGGTGTTCGTGAAGTTGCCCAATAGTTTCTGCTAGTTTGATGGCAATATGCAGAAATTGTGGTAACTCTAGCTGGTTGTTGCCGAGAAAGTCTTTGAGAGAAATGCCACCAAAATCTTCTAAAACTAAAACAGGAAAGTGATTATATGTTTCTATTTTGTAAAGCTTGACTATTCCGGGCAAACTCAAATTTTCAAGAATTTCGGATTCGTGCAGGAGTTGGGATATTTGCGCTGGGCTAGGGTATGGCGGCGTGAGAGTTTTGAGGATAACGGGTTTTTGTTCCTCAAGCTGCAGGCCTCGATAAATAACGGTGTGAGAGTTTGTATAAAGTTCTCCGTCAATGCGGTATCCCGGAATAGAAATCATGATAGTTGGGGGTAATTTTAAATATGCGGTTATACAATTTTCAAGGTTAAATCGGAAATGATTGATGACATAAGTCTTTAGCTCTGACCTACAGTTACATTCTTTTTAGCCACAAGTATTATTAAGTAAGTGAAAATACATATCACGATCGAGTGTGGTTTTTACGGCAGTAAACTGGCTACTATTATATAGCTGAGCTAAATACATCCCTAAAGGGTCCTCCTAGATACTTTTTTTGTCGCTTATTTACTTATCTATATTTTAGTCTTCAAAAAATCAGAAGTCGCACTTTGCTATCCCCCCAGTGCCAAAATAAACGGGTGCGTGCAAATCAACAGCTAAAATCTAAAAAAATCATGCAGAATATAACTGCCTCAAATCCAGCTAATGCTACCGATCGCGCTTTTGGCACCGCAGACATTCAATTGCTGGTAGTGGATATAGACGGCACGATCGCAGGTTTGTCAAATACCATCCGAGAACCTGTCAAGCAGGCAATTTTGGCTGCCGAGTCGCGGGGAGTGAAAGTGGCCGTCGCTACAGGCAGGATGTACCGCTCAGCTTTGCGTTTTCACCGCGACATCGGCTCAACATTGCCGCTGATTTGCTACCAGGGCGCGTGGATTCAAGATCACGCTACTCAAAAACGGCTGCGGCACTTGCCGCTGTCGAAACAAACTGCTCTGCAACTTTTAGATTATTTTGAAGAACCGCATTTGCGACCGCTACTTTCGATCCATTTCTACATTGAGGACCAACTTTACGTGCCGGAAATTACCGCAGCTACCGGAATTTATGCCGAACGATCGGGCATTGAACCAATGGTGATTAAAGATTTTCGGCGAGATCTTCCGGGGGAACCGACGAAAGTTTTGGCATTGTGCGAGAATCCGGGGGTACTCGACGGCTTGCTGAGCAGTATGCGGCAGCGCTACACGCCTGCAGAGCTTTATTTGACTCGATCCGTTGCTACTTTTTTTGAAGCTACGCATCCTTTGGCGAATAAGGGAGATGCGGTGCAGTATTTAGCGGAGGAACTTTTGGGTTTGCAGGCGGCGAATGTGATGGCGATCGGCGACAATTTTAATGATGTAGAAATGATTGCCTATGCGGGTGTGGGCGTGGCGATGGGCAATGCTCCTGATGGCGTGAAGGCTGCTGCTGATTGGGTGGCGCCGGATGTGGAGGAAGATGGGGTGGCGGCTGCGATCGAACAATTTGTTTTGGGCGATCGTTGATATTTGTACCACCAATACCGCAGGGGCGGGTTTGCCAACATCTGGAAAAAATCTAGATCGACCCGCCCCGACCCAGCGACAATTTATTATTATATAACTGTCTAGTTTTGACTTCTATGCAATCAAATTTTGATGATCTAAAAAGATCCACATTTTCGGATTTTTCCCGCTCAAGTGGAGTCAATTACTTTTTTTGCAAGATCAGAATATTTATTTAACGAACCGCGAAGACGCTAAGAACACGAAGGAAGAATTGAAGAAAGCCGAGCGGGCTTACAGATCTTCTGGATGTGAATTATAGATAATTTAAAACTCTTAAAAATGCCTTGCAACAGAAAAAGCACCGACGACTGGCCGTGTTTCGTCTCGGTGCTTCTTCTGGTTCGCTCCTCACACGTCCATCAATATAGCTGACTCAGTAAATTGTGTCAATACTTTTTCCAAAAATTGTTTTTTGAGTCGGCTGCTGCCGGAGTGTCGGTGCGGAGGAGCGAGGCAAAACTATTGCACTGCAAGGGTTTGACTCGATCGCCCAAGGGTTGCCTCAAGCAGAAAAAATTTTACTTCACTTCCAGCAGCCAATCCAAAATCAGAGCGTTGACTTCACTCGGCCGCTCGTCGTGGGGACAGTGGCCTGTGTTGGGAATTGAAACAAATTTGACTGGTTTATCGTTGGCGGCCAATTGTTGATAAATCTGGCTGCCGGCGATGGGCGTCCAGGGGTCGTCTGCGCCCCAAAGTACCAATAACGGACGATCGACTTTGGGCAGCAGTTCTGAGGGTTGAGGGCCTGGAGGGGCTGTGAGAATCGAGGCAAACACTTGTTGAGCTCCGGGCTCGCAGGATGGGGCGTGCAGGAGTTCTACGAGTTCGTCAGTGATGGCTTCGCGGTTCCCGTAGACTTGGCGCAGAGTGTTGCGGATGCGGTGTTTTTGGCGGATGTTGTTGAACATAAAGGGGCCGATCAGGGGCGATCGAACTAATTTAGTAAAAGTCCCCATCACTACTCGCAGCGGGAAATTGAGTTCGTCCGGCCGGTGGTTGAGCCCGCCGGCACAGTTGATTAAGACTCCACCTGCTGATATTTCTGGATGGTTGGCGACTACCATCAAACTCAGCAAAGCGCCGATCGAATTCCCGACAAATACCGCCGGTTCCTGTACCAGATCCGCCCAGAAATCAGTCAGCAATTCTTCCCACAATTCCAGAGTGTAATCTAGGGCTGGTTTGGCAGAAGCACCGAATCCCAGCAAGTCTAGAGCAAATACGCGATAGCCGCCGGCTGCGAGTACGGGGATATTTTGCCGCCAATGTCCGATCGAAGCGCCAAATCCGTGAATCAAGATCAGAGGGCGGCCGGTTCCTTGGACGGTATATTGGATTTTGTGACCTTTCCAAGTCCAAATTAGCTTTTCAAAACTTGTTGCAGATACTAGCTGTTGTGCTGTCACGGCTCTAAATGTAAATTTTCATTAACTTCTTTCATCATAGCAGCACAATCCCTCTACGGGCGGCGCCGGAGCAACGCCGCACACAAACTTTCAACTCTTGAGAAGGATGGAAGATATCAGGTTAAATAAATAAACATACTTCCTTCTTTCTACCCCTTTTTCCTTCTTCCTTCTTCCGACGGACATCGGACTGACATCCGTTACATCTTGTACAGTGCTCGTTGCCGAACTTCTTTCTTCCCTATTCCGAATTTTTACTTTTTTCCTAGCAACCAATAAGTCATCATATCCCCCTTACCTTTTACCGGAATCACGCCTCGCCTCTCAAACAAATACTTATCTTTCAAAAGCTCATAAGTAACATCAGTAACTTGAATGCTGCCTGCAAAACCCGTAGCTTCCATCCTCGCCGCCACATTCACCGTATCTCCCCACAAATCATACGTAAACTTGCTCACACCAATTACTCCCGCAACCACCGGCCCGGAATTGATGCCAACCCGAATTGCAAGTTTTTCCCCTGTCTCGGCGCACAACTTTGCTATTTTTGCCTGCATTCCCAGGGCCATTTGGGCGATCGCCTCGGCGTGATCCTGTCTCGGCGTAGGCAATCCCCCGACTACCATGTAAGCATCGCCAATAGTCTTAATTTTCTCCACACCGTACTTTTCAGCTAACTGGTCGAAGTGCGAAAAAATTACGTTCAAGCGCTTGACCAACTCGGTGGGAGACATTCTAGCAGACAACTCAGTAAAGCCAACAATATCAGCAAACAAAACACTTACTTGGGCAAAACTGTCGGCAATCGTGCTTTGCTCTGCCTTCAAGCGTTCTGCGATTGGTTTGGGTAAAATATTTAACAGCAACTTCTCGCTTTGCTCTTGTTGAACTTTTAGCGCTTCTTGCGCTAATTTGCGCTCTGTAATGTCAGAAACAGTACCCTCATAGTAGAGCAGCTCACCTTTGGAATCTCGAACAGCCCGAACATTTTCTGACACCCAAATCCGACGCCCGTCTTTGCGACATACCATAGATTCAAACCCCGAAACGGCATTTTCAGTATCCATAGCAGCCACAAATTCGCGGCGGCGTTCCGGGTCAACATACAGTTGCTGAGCAATATTGTTAATCTCGGACATCAGTTCTTCTGGCGAGTCGTAACCGTACAATTTTGCCAAAGCTGGATTAGCGCTGAGATAGCCTCCTGAAGGCGTGCTTTGAAAAATGCCTTCCATCGCATTTTCTACAATGCTGTGATATTTTTCTTGAGCGATACGCAGCAATTCTTCTGCTTGTTTGCGCTGAATTAAAGAACCTAATTGAGTGCCTACCGCATTAAAAACGTCTATAAATCGTGCGTCTTTCCCCTCCGACGAAATTTTAAAGAAAACTAGCACTGCCAATACTTCATCGCCTACCAAAATCGGCACGCCAAAACCAGCTTTGAATCCGAGTTCGAGTGCTATTTTACTTCGGAGAAAATGCGGGTAGCCCTTGGAAATATCTTCTACCCATTCCGGTTGCTTGGATGCCCAAACTCGTCCCGGCAGCCCTATATTCATGGCAAATGTTAGTTGTTCGCTTTGCTTGCGGAACGCATCCATCCTCGCGTTGCTCGCATACCAGCCCCTGGCAGATTGCAGCACAATTCCTTCTGCATTGGGAATCCAAGCTTCTCCTACATCCCATCCGATTGTTTCGCCCACTTGGTGCAAAATTACTTCTAAAGCTGAGTGAAAGTCTACAGCTTCGCCGATCGCCCGCGTAGTTTCCAGCAAAAACCGGATTGATTCTTCAGCCCGCTGCCGTTCTGCTATTTCTTCCTGCAATCTAGAATTGCGATCGTGCAGTTCCCTAGCTTGCAGTTGCAGTTTGGATTGCAGCGAACGAAGGGAAAGTTGGTTTTGGACGCGGGCTAAGACTTCTTCTACTTGAAACGGTTTAGTAATATAATCCACTCCTCCTACTTGAAAAGCTTTAACTTTTTCCAGCACGTCATCTAGCGCACTAATAAAAATTACCGGAATATCTTTAGTTTTTTCGCTTAACTTTAACTGCTCACAAACTTCATACCCGTTCATTTGCGGCATATTAATATCTAGTAAAATTAGATCCGGAGGAGATATTTGTGCTCCTTGCAGAGCCAAGTGTCCGTTAATAGCCTTCCTGACATGATACCCGTAAGATGTCAGCATAGTGGATAAAAGTCGCAAATTATCCGGCATATCGTCAACGATCAGAATGTCTTTAGGAGTCGCTGGTAATCGATGGTCGTTCATCATCATATAATTGAGTTAAATCGATAATGATATCTATCCGAAAATTATCGACTAAATCTGTTAAAGCGTTAGCGAGATTTGCCTCAGTTTCGGGAATTTCCTTGATCAGTTCGAGGATGCGGTTGTCGTCTACACAAAGTGCTGCTCGGTGCAGCTCGACCACCCAGTCTGTGGGCATTACACTCAAATCCTCGGTGGTCAAACTTTTAAGCAGCGTCGGTGTTGAAAAAGAAGTAGATAAGTTTTCTTTCTCATAAATATAACGCAGGTTGAGGTGATGCGCTATCTTTTCAAATAGTACCTCTTCCCGAAACGGTTTACATATCAAATCGTTACAACCTGCCGACAAAATTATTTGTCGCTGCTCGTCAAAAGCACTGGCAGTCAAAGCAATAATTATTGTTTCTTTACCTTCTATAGTTTTCTTAATCTGTCTTGTCGCTTCATACCCATCCATCACAGGCATCAGCATATCCATTAATATCAAGTGCGGCTTCCAAGTTGAATGCAAAGCAATTGCTTCTTGCCCGTTAATTGCTTCCATAACTTCAAATCCCAGGGGTACCAGCAGCTTAAGCAGCAGTTGGCGATTTTCCGTTACATCTTCAACTATTAATATCCGATAAGTTTCTTGTCCCGCTTCTAAAGAAATAACTTGTTTAATCGGCGGTTTTTCTTGTTCATCACTTTCTGTTACTAGGTTTACCCAGATATTAAAACTGAAAATTGTGCCTTGGTCTAGTTTACTTTCAACAGCAATATCACCTCCCATAATTTGGACAAACTGTTGGCTGATGGGCAACCCCAGACCAGTTCCCTGCATGGATTTTCGACCCGTTTCGGTTTGTAAAAATGGCTTAAATAATGTGGAAATTTCTGAGGGAGAAATGCCGGGGCCCGTGTCGGCAATTTCAAAATACAATTGGGATTTGTTTTCTTCGGTGGCGTCTTGTTCAGCTTGGCTGCTGACGCGCAAAGTAACGGTTCCCTGCTGAGTAAATTTAATCGCATTGCCGAGTAGGTTAATTAAAACTTGCCGCAATTTAGCTTCGTCTGTTTGAATGTACTGCGGCAAATCCTCGGCATTTTCAAAGATGAGGTGCAAACCTTTGGAGTTGGCTTTTAGTTGCAGCATTTCTTTGAGACTGTTGAGAAGGTTGTAGAGATTGAAGCGGCTGGGGTTGATGGTAATTTGACCTGCTTCTATTTTGGACATTGACAAAACATCATTGATGAGTTCTAGCAAATGTTCGCCACTGCGGTTAATAATTTCTATGTATTCTTTTTGTTCTTCTGTGATAGAACTATTGCGCGCCATGACTTGGGAAAAACCGAGAATGGCGTTGAGGGGTGTGCGGAGTTCGTGGCTCATGGAAGCTAGAAATTGGCTTTTGGCGCGGTTGGCAACTTCGGCGTTTTCTTTGGATTTAATCAGTTCCATCGACTGCCTTTGAGTGCGGGCGAGCAATTCCGCTTGCTGTAATGCTACTCCTAGCTGAGTACCTACATCAACTGCAACGTTGATTTCAGCTTCACTCCACTGGCGGGGAGCCGAGTTTTGATAGGATGCTAGTAATCCCCAGAGCTTTTTGCCGGAAAATATTGGTACAATAATGTAGGATTTAGCTTGAAATTTTTCTAGCAATTGGATGTAACAATTATCGAAACCTTGCTTGTAAATATCTGGAACACAAAGGTAAGTCTTACCTCTGCTGTATGCTCCGCCTTGGGTTTGTTGCAAATAGGTATCGTGGACTTCTGGTGAGATACTATCTAATTTTTGGACGAGGCAAAGTTCACTATCTAAAGCGCCTTCAGTAAGGTTAGAATCGGTATCTTGTGCTTGGATGAAAGAAACCCACTTGCGGTCAAGGGATTCGGCTACAAATTCGCCACTCCAGTCTGGATTGAAACGGTAAATAGCGACTCGATCGCACTTCATGGTTTGGCGCAATTCTCTGGTTGTAGCGTGAAAAATTTCTCGGATATCTAAAGTTTGCCGCATTCTTTCAATAATGCGGGCGATCGCCCTTTGTCGTAAAGCACTTTCTTGCAGTTCGGTTTCTGCCTGCTTGCGTTCGGTAATATCTACAGCCATTAAAGCAATGCCGATCGCTGTACCGTTATCGTCAATTAGGTGAGTATTGTACCACTCGCAGATGATAATTCTGCCGTCTTTGGTCAGATTTTCGGTAGTGCCGCTGGATTTGGCATTCAAGTCATGATTGAAAATATCAGATAATTGCGGGTGGTAGCTTTCAGGTAAGATCAAATCCGAGGCGACTCGACCGATCGCTTCTTGCTCACTGTAGCCAAAAATAGCCACGGCTGCGGGATTCCAAGTGATAATTTCTAAATTTAGGTTTAACTCGATAATTGCGATCGGCGTTTGCTGCAATAAAAATGAGATTCTTTGTTGGGATGCTAGCAGTTTTTCTTGGGCTAATTTGCGGTCTGTAATGTCATTAGCAGTGCCGAGAATTTGTTTGGGTTTACCATCGGCTGTTCTGAGAAATACTGTATCCCAACTGTGCATCCACCGCCATTCACCGTTTTTGTGTTTCATGCGGTATTGACATTCAATAACCTC
Source organism: Microcoleus sp. Pol12B3 (assembly GCF_036701355.1). Taxonomy (NCBI): domain Bacteria; kingdom Bacillati; phylum Cyanobacteriota; class Cyanophyceae; order Oscillatoriales; family Microcoleaceae; genus Microcoleus; species Microcoleus sp. Pol12B3. The sequence goes on along the minus strand of NZ_JAUBQS010000028.1, from coordinate 21,487 downwards.
ACCGTCTTTGGCTTCATCTACTTTTTGGATGCTGTCAAAAAACTTTGGCAAATCGTCGGAGTGGAGCAGAATTGGCATCATTGCTGTACCCATATCTTGTATTTCTTGGGCTGTGTATCCGAGTAGCGTCGAAATTTGTCGGTTGGTATAAACATTCCGCTGTTCAATTACATCGTAAACGTACAATAGGTTGGGATTGGAATCGGCGATCGCTTGAATGAAGTGCTGGCTCTCTCTGAGTGCGGATTCTGTTTGTTTGCGAACGCTAATATCTCTGGCTACGATAATTACTGAATCTGGAGTAAGCGGAGAAACTTTAGCGTCGAGGCAAACTTCACGATCTCCGACTTTAAAGCTATATTCTACATTGATGCTTTGCTTGGTTTTTAGAGCTTGTTGGATGGCATTTAATACTAAATCTGCTACAGGTTCCGGCAAGACTTCATGGGCGGTTTTGTTAATCATCTCGCTGGGAGGTTTCACCAAATTTGTTGATGCTGTCGGAGCGATTTTGATACAGCGCCCTTCTGCATTTCTCACTAAAACTGTGTCAGTCATGGCCGCAAAAATCGCCCGCAATTCAGTTTCAGATTCTTGCAGAGCTTGCTCGGCGCGGACGCGGGTGCGAATTTCTGCTTGCAGCACTTTATTTTGCCGATCGAGCTGCTGAATTCGGTTTTTTTCTCGTTCGATCAGTTTGGCTTGAGCGATAGCGAGCCCTACTTGAGCCGCCACAGCTTCTAATAAGTCGATTTCCTCGGAAGTCCATTCCCGGTAACGATCGCACTGGTGCAAACCGATAGCGCCGTTTGCCCTGCCTTGGTAGGAAGTGCGAATTGCCAACATCGATTTTAACCCAACCTTCTGGCAAATAGGTTGAACAGCTTTCAACAGAGGGTCTGAATAAACATTGTTGGAGGCGATCGCCCGATCTTGTATCATCATTTGTATGACGTGAGGATTGCCCCAAATTGGAACAGGTACGTTCCGAATAGATTCGCAATCGGGTTCTAGATACTCGGCCGCCAGAGGAATAGTGACTTGGGGAGTAGTAACGTAAGTATGAATCAAACAGCGATTGACGCAGAATGCCAGACCGATTTGAGTTGCAGCTATTTGAAATATTTGTTCTGGCTGCAAGCTTGAGCGAATTTCTTGAGTTATTTTTGCAATCAGCAATTCTCGCTGAACTTGCCGCTCTAAAGCAGCTTTAGCTCCAGCAATTTCTATTTCTGCGTGCTTGCGATCGCTGATATCATAAAGTACCCCATACCAAACAATATCGCCATTATCGCGCATTTCTGGCCGAGAATTAGATTGCAGCCATTTGAGTTTACCCGACGGTGTAATAATCCGCCATTCACAGGCAAAAGGTTCTAAATTTTGGGCGCTAGTAGTAATTTGTTTGACTAGATATTCTTGGTCATCTGGATGATTTTGATCGAAGCACAAGTAAGGATTTTTTAATAGTTCCTCACTCTCTAATTCGTAAACTTCTCGACAAGCATAACTAATATATTCAAACTTGAAACTCCCCTGGGATTTCTTTATAAATTGATAAAGAACTCCCGGTATATTGACCGCCAATTTCTGCAACCGCGCTTTGCTTTCCCGGAGTGATTCTTCTGTCCGCTTGCGAAATTCTACCTCTTGTTGCAGTTGAGCATTCTGCTGTTTTAATTGTTTTGATAACTGTTGTATAGTCAATTGACTTTCGATACGCACTAAAACTTCTTCCACTTGAAAAGGCTTAGTAATGTAGTCAACACCGCCGACTTCAAAAGCTTTGACTTTGTGAAAAGTTTCATCAAAAACACTCAAGAAAATAACCGGGATTTCCCTCGTTCTCTCGTTGGATTTCAGTCGAGTACAGACTTCATATCCGTTCATTTTGGGCATAGCAATATCTAGCAAAATTAAGTCGGGGAGAACAGTAAAATTAGCATTGACCGCCATTTCTCCCGAAATCGCCCGCTGAACTTTATATCCTTCTTTCGTCAATAGGTTTGACATAAAACGCAGGTTGTGGGGCTGATCGTCAATAATTAAAATGTGAATAGTTTCTTTGTCAAATATCATCTTTTGTCCGATTATTGTGAATTTTTTAGTGCAAGCAGCAGATTGATGATTTAATGAATTTAGCGATTACTTCCATCATCATATAATTATTCTTTCAAACATTTTAAAAATCCGCAAATAGAGGATTAATTTTAGATATTAACTAATCAACTAACGCACATTCTATTTTTTAAGCTAATTGGTTGCTTGTCTTAAGGTTTCTCCTCAAATTAACCGTATTTAACCATATCTTATTGCCCAAACAAATCCCATTATTTGATATCCTAATTAACTTTGCAGAACAACAATCCTCGCTGAGGCACTCCAAATCAAAGCAACCGGGTTTTTTATTTTTGTTCAATGGCTGGGACAAAATATTTTCGTAGAACCCGGTTGATACGCCCAAAACAGTTTTTTACTTGACCTTAGCATTAAAACTCCCAGGAGGATAACGCAAGTTTATGGATATTCTGTTAACACATTCAAAGGGTTTTAGCAGAGATACACACCTGGACATAGTGCGAGGCGAAGAAACCGTTTTTTTTACTCTTGTCGCTGCAACAAAGTCTAGCGGTGAAAAACCTCGGTTTTGACGCACCCGCCCCTCAGCCTTAAGATATTTACTAGGTAACTAAGAGTATATAGCAATCCTCAATTATTTGTTAATTTCTTACTCCCGATCGGGTTCGGAGAGGGTTGCGGGTAGGGTAAAAATTTACGACTCCTGCAAGGATTGCTATAGATTCATCCACTCGCCTCCAAAGCCTACGAAACAAACTCTTTTTTAGGTCTTTTCTATGCCAGCAATTCCTTAAGTTTAGCAAAATTTTGCTGACTAAAGTAAATTTTAATTTCTAGTTCTTGGTCAGCCTCCCATAATAGCAGCATATTATCTTCGCCCAAGGCGATTTCTGGATTATTTAATTCAAGTGTTTGATATTTAACTTCGGAAATTCCAACACGAATTACAAGTTCCGCTTCCAACTGAGGATAGATGTACAATTGCTGTTGCAAGTTGTCAAGTTCTAGTTTGTCAACAGTGTTGTTACGTTGGACTGGAGAATCGGGCTTGTACCAATAGAGAGTTTCCTCTCGAATTTCGGGATTGACTATCACAAATGTTTCGTCAAAACGCTGGGGGTGCCAGTGAATTTCGCTCAGACCGCCGATTTGCGGAATCAGTCGCTCTACCCAGCTAATTTCTTTACCGTTGAGGTTTCCCCACCACTCACTGATATTATGGAGATTGTCAGCATTTTCGGGGTGGCTGCTACCGGACTGCCAGACTGTTTTTAGTTGTTGCATATACAGGTTCTCCAGCGAATTTAAATTTGAGATTGCAGGCTTTCAATTGGAGATTCATTCGTTATACAATAATTTTAATGGACTTACCAATTATTTACCACGAAGATTACATTGCACCTCTGCCACCGAATCACCGCTTCCCGATGGCCAAGTTTCGGATGCTTTACCAGATGCTGCTCGCGGACGGGGTAGCAGAGGAATCGCAATTTCACGCTCCCGAACTTCCCCCTCAAGAATGGATTGAATTAGTCCACGACCACTCGTATGTTCAAGCTTACTGCAACGGGACGCTCGATAACAAAGCGACTCGGCGAATTGGTCTGCCTTGGAGTCGCGCCCTTGCTAATCGCACTTGCACTGCGGTTGCAGGAACTGTACTAACTGCCAAGCTCGCTTTAGACTGCGGTTTGGCTTGCAATACTGCGGGCGGAACTCATCACGCCTTCCCGGCTTTTGGGTCTGGTTTTTGTATTTTTAATGATTTGGCAATCGCCTCTCGCGTCTTGCAAAAAAATGGTTTAGTTCGCAAAGTTTTAATTGTCGATTTAGATGTCCACCAAGGAGACGGAACCGCTGTAATATTCCAAGATGACAGCAGCGTTTTTACTTTCTCGATGCACTGCGAAGTCAATTTTCCCGGCACTAAACAAAAGGGCGATTTAGATGTACCTTTGCCTGCCGGTATGGAGGACGATGAATATTTACAAACATTGGATAAATTTTTACCAGATTTGCTCTCAAGTGTCAAGCCTGATTTAGTTTTGTACGATGCTGGAGTAGACCCTCATCACGGTGACAAACTGGGAAAATTAGCTTTAACTGATACGGGCTTATTTCGCCGGGAAATGCAAGTTTTGATGGCGTGTTTGGCTGGTGGCTATCCCGTTGCCTGCGTGATTGGCGGGGGCTATTCCGATGACGCTAAGGGGTTAGTTTACCGGCATTCGCTGCTGCACCGAGCCGCCAGTCAAGCCTACAGGCAGTATCGACTTTGATAGAGAGTGGCTAGATTTCCGAAATATGGCCGAAAAAACAGTCTCCCTCACCCAAACAAATAAAAATACTATTAGCGATCGCTCCAGCTTGCCAGATGGGTACAACTTGAGCTAAAAAGTTGTTAAACAAACAACGGTACTTATGTCGAAGGCCAGCGAGTCCAATCACCCCTATCCACTGCTGGTTGTCATTGTTAACTACCGAACCTCTAGTTTGACAATTGACTGCTTGCGCTCTCTAGTTAGCGAAGTTCAATCGCTGCCCGGTATGCGAGTTGTAGTTGGCGACAATGCTTCAGGCGATCGCTCAGTCGAAGAAATTAGTAGTGCGATCGCCTCAGAAGGCTGGAATGAATGGGCATCCTTCGTTCCCCTAGACCGTAACGGCGGATTTGCCTTCGGCAACAACGCCCTGATCCGTCCCGCCCTCCAATCCACCAATCCCCCCCCTTACTTCCTGCTGCTCAACCCCGACACCATAGTTCGCCCCGGTGCCTTAAAAACCCTCGTCGATTTCATGGACACTCATCCGGAAGCCGGCATCGCCGGCAGCCGCTTGGAAGACCCCGACGGCACGCCCCAGGAGTCAGCTTTTCGGTTTCACAACATTTTGACCGAACTCGATTTTGGTTGGCGGACAGGCTTTATATCTAAGTTATTAGCCAACTGGGTCGCAGCGCCTCCCATTTCCCAAGAAACCTGTCAAACTGATTGGGTAGCTGGAGCCAGCATGATCGTCCGTCGCGAAGTATTTGAAAAGATTGGCTTGATGGATGAAGCTTATTTCATGTACTGCGAAGAAATGGACTTTTGCTTGCAAGCGAACAAAGCTGGCTGGAGTTGCTGGTACGTACCCGAAAGTCGCGTTGTCCACTTAGTCGGGCAAAGCTCAGGCGTCACTGACACCAAAAAGCCCGCCAAGAGGCTGCCTACCTATTGGTTTGATTCACGGCGTAGGTACTTTATCAAAAACTACGGCTTGGTTTACACAGCATTAACTGATGTATCCTGGGCTTCTGGTTTTGCAGCCTGGAGGGTGCGCCGCGTACTTCAAGGCAAACCCGATGGCGATCCACCACAATTACTGAGGGATTTTGTATTAAATAGTGTATTTTTTAAGGGGGGTAAGATTCAAAAATCCAAAAACTTTTAAAGGGAGTTGGTAAATCGGTCAAAGCCAACTAAACTAGGTTGACCTAGGCAAGCAAAATATTTTATGATGCAGCCGAGAAATTAGTATTATCGAGCGATAAAACCGGATTGATCCTTCCTCAAAAACCTGATAGACCCATTAATATCGTCGGCATCTAGCAATAGAGTAAACAAGCAATAGTGTCAATTAGAGCTTATGGTAACTGAGCAAAACTTAATCACCAGTGAAAATCAAGTAGAAGACCCCGCCCTGGGACTGTGGCAGCAAATTAAAGAAGACTGGATTGCTCATGGTCGAGATTGGACAAAACCGGGATTTCGCGCCGTAGCAGTGCAGCGTTTTGGCGTCTGGAGAATGCAAATAGAACCGAAATTACTTCGGGCACCTTTGAGCATTCTTTATCGCTCCCTCTACCGAAAAGTCCGCAATAGTTACGGGATAGACTTGCCTTACACTGTGAAGCTCGGTCGTCGCGTGGTGATCGAACATCAAAACGCTATTATTATTCACGGATATTGTACGATCGGCGACGACTGCATTATCCGCCAAGGTGTAACTTTGGGAAACCGCTATTTGGACAAACCGCTAGAATCCCCTCAATTGGGCGATCGGGTTAACGTCGGCGCTGGTGCAAAAATCCTCGGCAAGGTCAACCTAGGAGACGACGTAAATATTGGTGCCAATGCTGTAGTTTTATCAGATATTCCAGCCGGTCAAACTGCCGTTGGTATCCCTGCCAAAATTATCAAATCCCGACCTGCTGAAAACAACGCTTAAATCATTTTCTTCATTATGGCTTATGCTATAACTCTGCGGAGATTCAATAAATCTTCCTAGTCAAGTTAGAGATTCATCTTAAGATAAACCGCACAAATAGGCACAATTGTCTACATCATCAAAAAATTGCACAAACAATGGTTGAGTCAATCACTAAGTCAATCATTTCTGCTACAGAACCAGACTGGAGCCGCGAAAAACTTAGCAAGTGGTGGGAACCCAGTCGCCAACTGCTCAAATCTATCCGCAACTATCAAAAGTGGCAGCAGCAGGGTGGAATTGGAGGATATATTTTATGCCGTTGGAACGTGATCCAGCATCGATTTTGGAGCGTTGTCACTGCAACAGACATCCCTTTGAACTGCCAAATACAAGGAGGACTGCTGCTGACTCATCCTAATGGCGTTGTCATTCATCCCAGTGCTTCCATTGGCCCTAACTGTCTGATTCTTCAGCAGGTGACAATTGTTGCTGATGTCAAAATCGGCGGTCATGTCGATATTGGTGCAGGAGCTAAAATTATTCGCTCCGTAACGATCGGCGATCATGCTTTGATTGGTGCTAATGCTGTGGTGATTTGTGATGTGCCACCGGGTGCAACCGCAGTGGGAATTCCCGCAAAAATCATCGAAAAAAAAAACCAGGAAGTCTGAAAAATAATTTCTAGAAGTCGCAGAAAAATTATGAAATTAGCTGGACTTTTATTAAAATATAAAACGAACTACTCAGTAGTCGCTTTCAAGAGGTAAAACTTGAAATAAATTGGATTATTTGCTAACAGCTAGGATTTGGGATTTAAAATTAAATAAAAAACCTGTGGCTTTCAGTCGCGGGAGCGTCCAAAAGCTCAAGTTTTCTCCCTCACTTTTCAAGCTGGTTTCAATTTTTCGAGTACCAAATCAGCGCGCCGCCGTGCCACTTTTTCCCACGTAAATTCCTGTGCCCGCTCGCGGGCAGATTTACTCATCCGAAGCCGCAAATCGGCACAACCAGCTAACTGTTGCAAGCCTGTCACTAGCGCTTCTTCATCATAGGGCGAAACAATTATGCCATCTTTGCCATCTCGGACAACGCCACCCGCTCCCATAGGTGAAGTTAAAACTGGCAAACCGTTAGCCATCGCTTCATAAGTAACGAGCGGGCTGCCTTCTTCCAAACTGGGAAAGGCAAAAAAGTCAGCTTCGCGATAAGCAAGGGCAATATCCCTAGTGTAATCCCTATGAATTACATCTGAGCGTGCTAAAATGCTGCTGCAAGTTTCAGCAATTGCTGGCTCCATACTTCCGCAAAGCATTAGTCTGCCTTTAATTCCTGCTTTTTCCCAAGCCCGCAACAGTAAATGAGCTCCTTTTCTGACGCAAACGCTGCCCGCAAAGATAACAGTAATCGTGTTTGATACTGGCTTGTCGCTCACAAAAGGCGGGAAGCGCTTGGGAGACCACCCGTAACTGGTAAGGATCAGTTTATGTTCGGGAACTCCCGCTCCCATAAAAGATTTTTTCACCTCGGGGCTCGGACAAAAGATGAAATCAGCCAAACTAATTTGTTCATCCTCTTCCTGAATGGTATCGGTAGTAATTGGGTGTTGGGGATCGATTCCCAAGCGATGGTAAGCATCATCAATAATAAATTTAGCCGGCTTTGTATAGCAGTTGATCCGCTCCAAAAGAATGGGTGTGCTTTCCTGTTTAACTTTCCTAAAGGTTTCGATCGAAGTGTTAGGCCACAAGTAAATTGCATCAAAATCCTTAACATCTCTGAGGAAAAGCTTTTCTGTACAATTTCTAGGTCTGTCAGCGCTGCGGTAATATAGCCATTTGAAGTATCTGGGTACAGCTTCAACAAGATTCGGTCTGCGACATGAGGGATCGCAATTCGGAACAATCATGCGGACTTTAAAGTCAGGGTAATTCCACTGTTCGCAGAGTGAAAAAAATGTATGGCTGGCTCCCAGGTTCGTACAGTAAAGTGCGAAGAAAGAACTTAAATTTAGCATTGTTAACTAAGCTCTACTCAACATGATCTGTGTGGCTCTTAATACAGAATAGGTTAGAGGCAGTTTAACACTAAAAACCGCAGATTAAGGTAAGTTAACAATATAAAGATATTGTAAACTTACCTTAAGTGTCACTAAAATATTAAAATAGCAACTCGCGAGTCGAATTCAAGAGGTAAAGGTTGAAACAAATGGGATTAGTGGCGATCGGACGAAATGAAGGGCAGCGCCTCCGCCAATGCCTAGTCTCCGCCACAGACAAAGTTGCCCGCGTCGTCTATGTCGATTCCGGCTCAACAGACGGTAGCCTAGAGTTAGCCCGATCGATTGGAGCCGATACAGTAGAACTAGACTTATCTATACCGTTTACCGCAGCACGTGCCAGAAACGAAGGCTTTGCCCGCTTGCTGGAATTAGGGCCAGACATCGAATTTGTCCAATTTGTGGACGGTGACTGCGAAGTAGTTGATGGATGGATCGATCGAGCCTACAGCGAACTCGTAGCCAAACCAGACGTAGCAGCAGTCTGCGGGCGCAGGCGTGAGCGATACCCCGAGGCAAGCATCTACAACCAATTGTGCGACATCGAGTGGGATACGCCCATCGGCGAAACCAAAGCCTGCGGTGGCGACTCCCTGATGCGCGTAGCAGCATTTGAGCAAGTCGAAGGTTTCAATCCCACACTAATAGCCGGCGAAGAACCCGAACTGTGCTTGCGGCTGCGCCAAAAAGGTTGGAAAATCCTTCGCTTAGACGCAGAAATGACCCTGCACGACGCGCAAATGACGAGTTTCGCACAGTGGTGGAAGCGGGCTCAAAGAGCGGGTTACGCCTATGCCGAAGGCTCCTGGCTCCACGGCAGCGAACCAGAGCGCCATTGGGTCAAAGAAACGCGCAGCACATGGTTTTGGGGCTTAGTCTTGCCAGCCCTAGCCTTGGCAATGACATGGCCGACAAAAGGCTGGAGCTTGTTACTATTGAGTGGCTACCCCTTAGCAACCTATCGCACCTATAACTATTATATAAAGCATCGGTACCTCACAACTAAAGAGGCAGCCATCTACGCTTTGTCATGTGTATTAGCAAAATTTCCCCAGCTACAAGGTCAAATCCAGTTTCACCAGCGCCGATTGCTGGGGCAGCAGAGCAAGCTAATCGAATACAAAACCACCAAGTCTATTAATTCAGCCAGCTAGAATTACAGCTAACATCCCAGAAAGTCCACCCCTGAGTAGTAAACAAATGAGCGATCAAAAATTAAAAGTTTTACTAATTGTAGAGCAGTGCAATCCTGACTGGGCATCAGTACCTTTGGTGGGCTACAACTTTTTTCAACAAATAAACAATTTAGTTGATGCAACACTCGTTACCCATATTAGAAATAAACCAGCTCTTGAAAAACATCCAGAATACGAAAAAATATTCTACCTTGAGGAAGGAAAGTTAACCAAACAATATTATAAGATAGTTGAAAAATTTACCGCCAACGGGCGCGTAAATTGGCCTCTTTATAATGCATTGAGTTACCCAATTTATGAAGAATTCAATCAACAAGTATATCAAAAATTTAAAGGAAAAATCCTCAACGGAGATTATGACATAGTTCATGCAATTACCCCGATGATGCCGCGGTATCCGTTTAAGGTAGTCAGTGTGTGCCAGCAGACTCCTTTTATTCTAGGACCTGTGAATGGGGGCATTCCCTTTCCACCAGGTTTTCAAGAAACTGCCAGACAAGAATTTGCTCAATTCAACTTTTTGAGAGCAGTTGGTCGAGCATTAATTCCAGGTTATGTAGAAACTTACAAAAAAGCAGACAAAATCTTAGCAGGTTCAACCTATACTTTAAATATGCTCAAGGATTTGTTTGCAATCCCCGATCAAAGAATTGCTTTGTTCTACGAAAATGGCATTTCGGAGAAATTTTTAAATCCGACAAATATCCTTGACAAAGATGTCAGCCAGATCAATTTGCTTTTTGTGGGTCGATTAGTTCCTTACAAATGCGCCGATATTGTCATTGAGTCTATCGGGAAATTAGAGGAGGCAATTCAAAATAAAATACGCTTAACCATAGTAGGAGAGGGTTCAGAAAGAAATAACTTGGAAAACAGAGTGAAGGAACTTAATTTAGGGGAAATAATCAGCTTTGCGGGATGGGTAAATCAACAAGAAACTCTGGATTATTACAGGAAAGCAGATATTTTTTGCTTCCCTTCGATCCGAGAGTTCGGCGGCGCAGTGGTAATGGAAGCTATGGCTTGCGGGCTTCCCTGCATCGTTGCCAATAATGGCGGTATTGGTGAATACGTGAATGAAGAAACTGGTTTTAAGATAGAGCCGATTTCTAGAGAGTATCTCACCCAGGAGTTGACAAGTAAAATTAAGCTGTTGGTCGAAGACGATCGTCTGCGGGAACGTATGTCAGCTAAGGCGATCGAAAAAGCCAGAGAATTTGCGTGGGAAAGCAAAGCCATAAAAATCGTCGAGATTTACGAAAAAATGCTCGGTGAGAAAAGTGTTAGTGCATAGACATAGTAGAACGGTATTGTTTAGTTAAAAAATAGAAAGCAGGTACGAAATGAAGGCAAAAATTGGATACTTTATTCCACAATTTCCAGGCCAAACACACATATTTTTGTGGCGGGAGCGACAATTTCTTGCAGATCTGGGAATTGAAACAGATTTAGTATCAACTCAACCGCCCCCCAGAGCGATCGCTTCTCACGTATGGGCAGAAGAAGCTCAAAAAAATACTGTTTATCTATTTCCCTTTGCTGCGAAAGATTTTATTAACTCATTCCTAGAGCTTCTCAAAGCTGGTCCCGGTGCATGGTGGCAATGCCTTGCAGTTATTGCCAAAGCGAGTGGCACATCCTTATCTGAAAAGGTGCGACTCTTGGCATGGATTTTTGTGGCTGGCAAACTAGCAGGGTTAACAAAAACAAAAGGTTGGTCTCACATCCACGTTCATTCCTGTGCCAATGCCGCCAATATAGCCTTATTTAACTCAATTCTTACAGGCTGTACTTACAGTATGACTCTTCACGGACCTACTCTAGAAGTGTACGGGTCAAATCAGGAACAAAAATGGAAAAATGCTGCTTTTGCGATCGTGATATCTCAACTGCTTCTCAATGATGTCAAAAATAAATTAGCGAACTTTCTTCCCAAACAATTAGCTGTTGCTCCAATGGGAGTTAATTTTGCAGAAATTAAACGCAGCAGCCCTTACACGCCTTGGCAAGAAGGAAGTCCGTGCAAGATTTTTGCTTGCGGTCGCCTCAACCCGGTGAAAGGTCACAAATACTTGGTTGAGGCGGTAGAATTGCTGCGAAATCGGGGATTTGACGTGAGGCTGCAAATTGCAGGCGAGGATGAACAAGGGGGCAGCGGATATCACCAAGAGCTACAAAAAATGATTGAAGATAAATCGATGTCCGAATGCGTGGAGCTACTTGGGGCTGTTTCGGAACAGGCAATTCGCCAAGGTCTAGAAGCAGCTCACGTTTTCGCTTTGGCAAGTTTGAATGAAGGAGTTCCGGTTGCTGTGATGGAAGCAATGGCGATGGAGGTTCCGGCGGTAGTTACTAATGTAGGCGGAACTTCTGAGCTAGTAGATGACGGCGTGGATGCTGTATTAGTCCAATCAGAAAAACCCGAAGAAATGGCAGATGCGATCGCCAATCTCCTCCAAAATCCAGAACTTGCTCTGAGTATCAGTCAGGAAGCTCGCAAAAAAATCATCGCCAAATTTAGCCACGGCCGCAGTGCAGAAACTTTAGCTCAGTGCTTGGAAAAACTTGGAATAACTAACCCGTCGTAGTGATTCCAAAGAAGAAATTTAATCCCAGAGTACATAAATCTCGTTGAGTCCCATACAAGTTATGCGAATTGTAATTGGTGCTCAGAACGCCTTAACTAAATTCGGCGGCGAGTCATTGCTGCCACTCAACTACTTTTGGATACTTCGATCGCGCCAAATAGAGACATTGTTAGTGGCGCACGCCCGCACCCAAACAGAACTCACAGAGCTGTTTCCACAAGAGCGCGATCGGATGCACTTTGTACCAGACACTTGGCTGCACCGGCTGCTTAACAATTGCGGGCGATTTATCCCTGAAAGAGTGAATGACTTTTCTTTTGGGCTTCTCACTCACTTGTACACCCAATTGCTACAGCGTCGTATTCTCCGGCGGCTGGTGAGCGAACACCAGATTGATGTTGTACGCTAACCGAAACCAGTCTCTGCAACAGTTCCTTCGTTGATGTTCGGATTGGGGGTGCCGGTAGTTATCGGTCCGATGAACACGTCGGTTAAATTTCCTCTGGCTTTTCGATCGCGCCAAAATCCTACCATTGATATTTTAATCGAGATCGGTCACCAGTGCGTCGATTTCTGCAATCGTCTGTCTTTTTCCCGGTAAAATCAAAGCCAAGACGCTGTTAGGGGGCACGATCGCACAAAGCAGGCACTTGCATCTGGGGTGCAGGGTAAAATTATTGAACTTGTGGAAAGCGGCGTGGATTTCTCGGTGTGGCGATCGGACTTTAGCTTATCAAGAGCAGCGACCGGGCAGGTTCATTTTATTTTTTTAGGCAGGCCGATCGACTGGAAAGCTGTAGATTTGCTGCTGGAAGCCTTCGCGCCCGTCGCCGCTCAAACCGATGCAGTCTTGGAAATCATCGGTGATGGGTACATCCGAGGGGAACTTGAAGCTCAAACAGCTCGTTTAGGCATCGACCGCAGCGTTGTATTTAGTGGGTGGCTGTCTCAGAAGGAGTGCGCTCTCAAAATGCAAGAAGCTGATGCAATGGTTTTCCCCAGTTTGCGGGAATGCGGCGGGGCAGTGGTGATGGAGGCAATGGCAGTAGGCTTGCCAGTCATAGCAACGAACTGGGGCGGCCCGGTAGATTATCTGAATTCCACTTGCGGTATTTTAGTAGAACCCACTTCTAAAGAAGGATTTGTCCAGGGACTGACAGATGCGATCCTCAATCTGGCTCATTCACCAGAATAGCCGCAGAGTATCGGTTGTGCGGGAGGGGAACGAGTCCGGCAGCATTTTGATTGGGAACGCAAAGTCGATCGAATACTTGAAGTTTATCAACAAACGATCGACGATTGCGCGAAGCATTAAGTAGCCGACCATTAAAGCATAAAGCAGCAGCTTTCACGTGGAGAGCTGCTGCTTGGGGGTGCTAAAAAAGTATGTGGCGGCCCAAAGACCCCCCTCTACATCCTAGCGATCGAAAAACGGGTTAACCCGTTTTTTGGTTAACCCGCGAGCTTGGAAACCTGCAGATCAATTAGTTTTGCACTACCAGCTTAACGTTGGCATTTTGCAAACCGCGCTGCTTGACTGCGGCCAAGGTCTTGTTAACTGCGTACTTCTGGTTGATGGAGTTGATTAACTCAGTTTGATTGTGTTTTTTGGCGACGCCCCAGAGGTCCGCAATCAGGTCAAAGGAACCATCGCTATTGCGAGACCAACCGAGGTCATATTCGCCTTCGAGAATCGCTACGATGTCGGAGCGAACGCGCTGACCGTTATAGCCACGAACATCAGCTTCTGACTTGACTGAAATGCCCAAGTCGCGCAGTGAAGCTTTCAGGATTTCGGCGTCGGTGATTTTGGTACGCAGAGTGCTAAAGTGAGACATTGGATTTCCTCCTAATAAAACTGAGAGAGAAACAACAACGGTCTGGATTTAACGGTGCCGCTGGGCGGCTCTTCAATCGAACTGCTAGCTGTTGCTAGCCTTTGCTCCTGTTTGGACCAGGAGAAAGCTTTTAGAATTCCATTCGCTGGTATTCAGCGACGGAAGACGCAGCGGGCCGTGCACGCTGTCTAGCCCAATCTCTAAGGGCGGTGACCTGTTCGGTCATTGTTTTAGACAGTGGCATTGTAGATTTAATGGCCGCGATGATGTCTAGCTGCGTAAACTCTCGATCTTGAGCGAAGGCTTCGTACATTGCGGCTACTAGCGCTTGCTCAATCTCTGCACCTGAAAAGCCCTCGGAAACATTGGAAAGTTGCTCTAAATCGAAGCGAGTAATTTCCCGACGCCGCTTTGACAGGTGAATCTTAAATATATCTTGGCGTTCTTCTTTGGTTGGCAGATCCACAAAGAAGAGTTCGTCGAATCGGCCTTTCCTCAAGAATTCTCCCGGCAACCGCTCGATTCGGTTGGCTGTTGCCATTACGAAGACAGGGGAAGTCTTTTCTTGCATCCAAGTGAGGAAGGAACCGAAAATCCGGCTGGAGGTGCCTCCGTCTGAGTCGGCCGAACCAGTGCCTCCTGCAAAGGCTTTGTCTAGTTCGTCGATGAATAGGAGGGCTGGAGAGATGGATTCTGCGGTTTTGAGGGCATTGCGGAGGTTGGCTTCCGATCGACCCACCATCGAGCCGTCGTAGACTCTACCCATATCTAGCCTCAGCAGGGGCAGTCCCCAGAGGCGGGATGTGGTCTTGGCAATCAGCGATTTTCCGCATCCGGGTACGCCGAGAATTAACATCCCTTTTGGTTGGGGCAGACCGTATTCTCTAGCCCTTTCTGTAAAGGCGTTGGAACGCTGTCTCAGCCACCGCTTCAGCTCTTCTAAACCGCCGACTGCATCCAGGGTTTCGTCTTCTTCAATAAACTCTAGAATGCCGTTGCGCCGAATTAATTGCTTTTTCTCCGAAAGAACTATGTCTACTTCTTCTTCTGTGAGGCGCCCAGTCGAAACTTGGGCTTTGCGATAAACTTTTTCAGCTTCGTCCTTGGTCAATCCCAAGGCTGCTTTTAAAAGTTTTTCTCGCGCTTCTGTGGTAATGCGTCGCGATTTGGTTTGCTCCAACTGACCAGACAATACTTGGTTTAGTTCTTTCATGTCTGGCAACGCGAAGTCTAATACCACTACTTCCTTTTCTAGCTCGATCGGAATTTGCTGCAAAGGAGACATCAGTATAATTGTCTTTTGCGTTCCTTTGAAGTTGGCGATCGCATCGCGCAACCACCTCGTTACCGGAGGAGAATCTATAAAAGGATGCAAATCTTTGAAAATGTAGATGCTAGCGTTACTGTTGGGTTCTCGCTGCCTGATCACCCATTCAATTGCTGCCTCTGGCGAGACGGTGTTGTGTTGGGTGGTGGTGCGGGGTTGACCATACTCCACAATGCCGTGAGTTACAGTCCAGATAAATACTCGTCGCTGTGGTTTTGCTTGAGCTATTGTCGAAATTGCTTGCTCACACCGCTCTTCCTCGGATGTCACGAGGTAGATCAGAGGATATTGAGCTTGGATTAGAATACTGATCTCTTCTTGCATAGTCCTCGACCCACTAGAGACGGTGCTATCTTTGCTGAATCTCAATGCTGCCCTTCGCCCTCTTACTGAAAATTTCAGTTTTAGCTTTTTGGGGAAGCAAGGCATTCTTAGCAGGGAACCAATTCTTCCTCTCCCGGTTTGGCCGTGCTGGCGCTGACGCCCGACACCTGCTTTACTGGAATATCCTGTTCAGCCAATACGCTCGGCTGACTTGTTACGGATGCCAGTTCTCCATCTCGCATTACTACTGAACCCGTGCATTCTGGACAGTTGTATACCCGATGGGTTTGTCCGTAGGAGGCTTCTACTTCGTCAACCAGTTCGGGATTTCCTAGGTAGAAGACAATTGCCCTTTCTGCAATTGATGACATCGGTTCAGTTTCGACTGCGGCTCGGATTTTGAGCTGGCGATGCAGTTCTGGTGGAAGATACAATGTAACTTTTTGCTTTTCTTGCATATGACAGTGAATTGACTTACCCGGGTATGTATATCAGATTAGCCGCTTAATTCTTTGCTGTCAAGCCTCTATGCAGCTTTAGCGTCATCTTGTAATATTCCGTTACATTTGAGGTAACTCTGGGATTGTTAACAACGAAAAAGTAAGGGGTGTAGCTGATGAGGCAGAGGTGCAGCGGCAGGTTGGAGTAGCGTCAAGGACGATCGACCAACTATAAATATGAACAATAGATATATAGGAGTACGGCCAACAAATCCTTTGAGCCGCCCTCTGGGGTAAGGTGCGCCATAAACACCCAGCCCGCTCATGAGGTTACTAACTTTGGGCGTTTTTATTTTGAAACCAAACTCCCCCAAACAGTTTTTATAGCTTTAATCGTGCAAAATCCGAACGTGAAATAACCGTTTTCGGCTTTTGATCCGCCTCAGATTTAACACGCCTTGACAGCGCTAGCGCTCAGCACCCTACCGTTAGACTTTTGGGATGACATTGTGTAAGCTGTTACGCACTTAATTTTTTTTGCCCAAATGCTCGCTACAAGGACTCTAGGCTGCAAAATATTAAATTTAGATGGGTGTCAGCTTATCTTTAATAGGGCAGTGCTGGGTAATATATACTTGGATGCGGACCCGCTAACCTGAAATTTTTAATTTTAGATATCAAAGAACTGACTGATGGATTTAGACCAACAGATTCAAGCATTGATCGAAAAAGCTCCGCCCGACGGTTCGACGCCACAAATCTTAAAGGCGATCGCCCCGGCACTGGTGTTAATTGCGCAACAGCTACAGCACCTCGAATACTCGATCCTGCAAGCGGTAGACCAAAGTTGGGCGATCGTGGTTTTGAGCAATCTCAAGCAACCGGGACGGGAGAAGAGGGTGATTTATGCTTGGAACAGTCTTAAAGATGCGTCGCAGGCTGCGGCGGCTGGGGGCGATCGCCTCAGACCGGTACTTTTGCCTGTCACTCACATTTTATTTCAGATGATAGCTCTGGAAGGTCTTGACAGCATTGTTTTTTTTGAAAGTCCCGGAAATCAGGAAGTCGGGACGGAAATCCCTCGCGAGCAAGTACAGAGTTTAATTAATGTTTACTTGCAACAGTATCGATCGGCTCCACCGCCGGATATTGCCTAGACAACTCAATTTTCTATTAATTGGTAACAGGGCATGAGGCATTGGGAATTACCCATTACCAATTCCCCATTACCAATAAAGTGTAACTTTTTAACCTCTAATAAAGTCTGCTCAAAACGTATTCAGCCAAATCAATCAAAGCTTGACGGGACTCTGAATGCGGCACCGCAGCTAAGTATTCGACGGCTTTCTGTGCGTGATTTGTGGCTAGTTCTCGCGATCGCTCTATGCCTCTAGAATCTTCTACCAGCGCCAGGGCCTGCTCTAGATCTCCTTCTTGGGCAAATTCGCGTTCTATGAGAACTTCCAAGTAAGGTTTTTCTTCTAGGGCGAATAGTGCGGGTGCTGTCAGATTACCGCTTCTGAGATCCGAGCCTGCAGGTTTCCCCAAAGTTTCCGTTGAAGCGGTGAAATCCAATATATCATCTACTATTTGGAATGCCAAACCAATGTTGCGACCGTAGTTGTACAAATCGTCTGCTATTTCCGCTGAAACCTCGCTCAAACAGCCCGCTGCTTTGGAACTGTTGGCAATTAAAGATGCTGTTTTGTAATAACTTTTTTCGAGGTACGCTTCGATCGACAAGCTGGTGTCAAATCCATTGAGTCCCTGTTGAATTTCCCCCTCAGCTAAATCCATAATCACTTCTGAAAGCAGTTTGACTACCGGCAGGTTGTCTAGATTTGCCAAATGCCAGGAAGATTGAGCAAACAGAAAATCTCCCGCCAATACTGCCACTCGGTTGTTAAACCGACTGTGAACCGTCGGCACTCCCCGCCGCAGATCCGACTCGTCCACCACGTCGTCGTGCACGAGACTAGCTGTGTGAATCATTTCTGTGATTTCAGCGAGCCGGCGGTGTTTTTCCGTGATTTCCCGATCGGGCATAGTCGCCTTGGCCATCAACAGAACGATTGCGGGTCTCACTCGTTTTCCCTTTGTGCCGAATAAGTATTCTGCAGCCGCGTACAAGATGGGATGACGGGCACCCACTAACTGTTTTAAGTTTTCTGTCAACAGTCGCAGGTCTTCTTCAACCGAGGAAAATAGGAGAGTGCTAGAGATCATGGATACGCCGACTCAAGCCGTAAAGTAACAAAATTTTACATATCATATCTTTATTTTAAGGTAATTCTCTGCAATAGAAAAGAAAAATCTAGGCGATCGGCAGTTATTTGTCATCTGCCACCCGATGGGAGTCACCCGCCTGCCAGAGGCGAGTCGCCGGCTGCCAGAGGGGTTGCCCCTATTGTATCGAATTGTTAAGGACACTGCCAAAAAATCTCTAAATCCCAGAAACCCTGTGTTATTATGGGTATTAAGGATTTAAACAATTCTATACATTAAGTACAGCCAGACTGGCAGGTAGCTTTTAGGTGCCTGTAAAAGTTTCGTAGAGCCAGCCTTGTTAGTCGATCGCAGCCAAAATTTCTGGTACAGATTTTTAGTTCCTCGCAGCTAAAATTTATCAGAAGTTAAGAGTAGCGCATCTTATGTGCACGGTAGCTCAAAGCAGCTCAAGTGGATGGTTTTAGGCTGTTTAAGCATCTGTAAAGCAGTAAATCATTATTGATGACCGGGAACGCCTAAAGGTTCCCGCAGGCTTGATATGGAAAAACAGCCTTCAGAACCAAGGCATGGTCTTGCGTGCTGACTTAATGTAGTAGGTCTTGAACTTGTCCTGCTCCTCCTCGTCCTTGACTTTTGGTTCTAATTATGATTTATCGCGATATTCCTCTAATTATTCCCATTCTGGCCGCCGGCTATGTAATGACTATTTATGTACTGCTGATGTTGGCCGAACGCAGCGCTAAAATAACTCGATTGGGCGAGTAGTGTACTGCTGGGCAGCCGAAGTCGGCAGTAGCATCCTCGCTTCACCCTTGAGAATTCGGAATACTCCATAATAACCCTGCCTGGAATGCTTGCGCGCAAAGGCAGGGTTATTATTTACAATTACGGGCACCGCATTGCTAACAAGTTAGAAAGAAGTAGATTTTGTCAATACCTCTTAAGATAGAAATATTAGGGAATAATAATGATAATCAAATAGGGGAAAGGGTGAGAGAGTCCGCCTGTGGCGGACTCTCTCACCAGAGCACGATTATCATTGTTAATAAGTTGTGCGATCGAGTGGCGTTGCATCACGATCGATAAGCTGTTTCGCATTTAAATTGTGATAACAGCATTTCCTTTGTTTTTGAGTTTTCGTCCCCATTTAATAACCAATTCTCCTTCATTTAAAAGTTTATGCAACAAAACTTCTAATTCTTCAATAGATTTAAAAAGTCGATTAGCAATATATTCTTTGGCTGAATGCCATACCAATTCAATCAAGTTATAGTCGGGGCTATATTCAGGTAAGTATTCCAGATGAATATTAGGCATTTCTGTTTTTATTATCTGGATATAGTCTTGTTTCTTGTGAAAGCTGGCATTGTCTAATACGATCACTATTTTAGACCCTTTTTTTGTAAAATCTTCTCGATTGTTTCCCGCTTCTACCCATTCACTTATTAAATCTTGATAGAAGAGTTTCAAGACTTTATAGAAACTGTTAGAGTTACTTTTACTGAGAAATTCAACAAATCTTTTTTTGTCTGAATACCTAATTGCTCCCATGACATTTACTCTTCCTTTTCTTCTATCTCCTCTCACTTTTTTGCGCTGTCCTTTTTTGCACCACGTCTTTCTTTTTATCACCCTTAAACTAAATCCGCTTTCGTCCCAAAACCATACCTGAAGGCGATTAGGACTTTCTTTTTCTATTCTTAAATATTCCTCTAGTTTCTCTTTAAAAGCTTTTCTTTTCTCGGGATCTTGTTTGTGTTCTAGACTATATTTTGACCACAGGTAAACGTACTTTTTTTTTGAAATAATTCTCCATACTTGTGAGCCACTTAACTTAATTCCCGTCACTTCTTCTAAATAAGTAGCCAATCTTTTAGCTGACCATCGACCAAATTCATATCCTAGCTCTTGAGGAGATTTGTCAATTGTTTCTAGTAATATTTCTATATATTTTTCTGTGGCTTTGTGATGGTTTCCTTTCATCTTCTCATCTTTAAGACTCTCTAAATTATCTGGCTCGCCATGCACGCACCAGAAACAGATTTTGTTGGGCGAACACCCGATAAATTTAGCAATTTCTTTTTGCGTCTTTCCATCATTGAGCAATAGTAAGATTAAGATTCTCTCCCTAATTTCTCCATTATCTTCTTGTTTTAATGCTTGTTGAAGCTTTTTAACTTGCTCTGCATTTAGATGATTTTTTGCTGGCATACTTCTTGCTGATCTGTGACTTGTGATTTATTATTATACCAGTTTAAATGCGAAACAGCTTAATCATGGCGGGCGATCGATAATCATGGCGGGCGATCGATAGTAATGGCGGGCGATCGATCCCGGGTTGCACCACAAGTACATGGCAGCGTTGCCGCGAGCGAGATCGATGGCGAGCGTTGGTACGATCGAAGGATATAATTGACAAATAATTGAGCGATTGTGTAGGTCAGTAAATATGGCTAAAAGTCAGAAAACCAACCGTGACCACGCCAAAAAAACTACAAAACCGATGGTGGAGGACGAGGAGATTGCCTCGCAACTATCGGCGTTACTAACACCGGCGATTACCTCACAAGAAAATTACTACCGCCAACTAGGTTTACGAGGGAGAATTCTTAACCTACCGTTGATGGTAGCAGCGGTATTAACCCTGCTATGGCGAGATGTAGCGGGAGTAACAGAGCTCACAAGAATGCTGGCAAGAGAAGGTTTTTTATGGTGCCGACCTACGACAGTCAGTCAACAAGCTATGTCTCAAAGGTTTCTAAGTTTTCCCGCCACATTATTTGAGGGAGTCTTTAAAAACTTATTGCCAAGTTTAAGAACTGCTTGGTACCAGAGAAAACAACGACCCCTACCAGAAAGCATTCAATTTGCCTTGACCAAATTTTCGAGAATTTGGATAGTAGATAGTTCAACCCTCGAAGCATTGTTTTGCAAGATCAAAAGCCTGGAATATCTACCTAAAGGGCAGTTGGCAGGGAAAATGGCAACAGTTATAGATTTAATGACCAGGCTCCCGGTTGATATTTGGTTTCAGGAAAACTAAGCGAGCTTAGTCATGTTAAGCTTGAAGAAAACATCCTGCAATTAGTACCAACTAAAACCTTACTCTTACTGGATAGAGGATTTTACCATTTTAGCTTTTGGCTCAAATTAATTGAACGAGATATCCATTTAATTACTCGTTTAAAAAAAGGATCGGCCATTCAAGTAGAGCGAGTA